>CAYGQQ010000010.1:0-49835 GCA_964352105.1 uncultured Rhodobacterales bacterium
CAGTGTAGGCGAAGCCTAACCTGCTGGGTGAAGCAGCCGGTACATCCCATTACTTACCGAAGCTGCAGCTGCAGCTGCAGAATGTTGCTAATGCAGAATTCCTTTTGCGACCGGCTCGGTCCATTGCTGCCGATGGCAATGATACTTTAGTGCTGCGCCAGCAGCCCAATTGAATAACTCTCAAACTCCATGAAACGAAGTTGTCGTTGCATTCTAATTGCAACTGGCCAAATTGCGTATCTCCCGACACCTTGCAGATTTGGAAGTCTTGTAAGCGGACGCCCGCGACAGAAGCGATCTGAAACCGAACATTGGTACAGCACATTCGAAGTCCAACGCATATGAGTCGACCTTCCTAGGCCGAAGTTCGCGAAGCCGTTCTTAATAGTTCCAGAGCGTTCCATCTTGAAGGCGAACGATCGGATGGCTGCCTGCGACATAGTCATAGCGGGCGGCCTCGGCTTCATCGAAATCTACACCTAGTCCAGGTGCGTCACTGACGTGAACGGCACCGGCGCGTAGTTTGTGCTCAGAGGGGAAAAGAGCCTCACAAGCCGGCGTACCAAGCACAAGGAACTCTTGTATTCCAAAGTTTGGAGCCCACGCATTCAAATGATGTTGGGCGGCCATAGAGATAGGGGAGTGACTTGGAGCACCATGAAAGCCGGTGCGCACGTTGTGCAATCCAGCCAAATCCACGATCCGTTTAACTGGCGTGATCCCACCTCCATAGGCCACTGCGATACGGATGAAATCTATGAGCTCTTGTTCGATCAATGTGTTGCAATCCCAAACCGAATTAAAGACTTCGCCTATCGCAATAGGGGTTGTGCTGTGCTGGCGGATAAGTTGGAGAGCATTTTGATCTTCGGCAGGTGTCGGGTCTTCAAGCCAATAAAGGCCTACCGGCTCAACATCTTTTGCAAAGGCAGCGGCTTCGCGAGGTAAGAGGCGGTGGTGGACATCGTGCAATAATTTCAGCTCTGGTCCAAAGTGTTCGCGGATCTTGGCCAAGGCATCTGGCATGAAACGCACATAACGATCTGTGTCCCAGATTTCCGTCTTCGGGAGGATGCCTTCGAAATTTGTGATGAAGTCGCCCGCTTGGCCACGCTTGTCAGGCGTTGCATAGCTTGCTGTCGGTGCTCCTGGGATCCCACATTGAACGCGGACAGCTTTGTAGCCCTGCTCTATATATGCCGCGATGCTTTCAAGAAGATCCGGAAGATCGGCACCGGTTGCATGTGCATAGACCTGGGCGCTGTCGCGGCTTTTCCCTCCGAACAACTGATAAAGCGGCATGTTCGCAAGTTTGCCCTTTATGTCCCACAACGCCATGTCGATGGCCCCAAAAGCAGCCATGGCGATCGGGCCACCTCGAAAATACGCACCACGATAAAAGAACTGCCAAATGTCTTCCGAATTGCGCGGGTCTTTCCCAATAAGGTTCGGGATCAAGTAATCTCGAAGATAGGTCGCCGGAAGAGTTTCACGGTTGTTTAGTGTAGCATCGCCCAGACCATAGATGCCCTGATCGGTCATAATTTTGAGCGTGACATAGTTCTTTCCGGGACCACCAACAAAGACCTTTGCACCTGTAATTTTCATTGTTTGGCTCCTGCGTTGACATCATCCATTTCTGCAAGCGTGCGATAAGTCTTGCATTGCCCATGTCAGGCAACAACATCCGCACGTTTCCAATCACCGCGCCAAAGCCGTCGATGGAACGGCAGAAACTTGATCAATTCTTCCCAAAGGAAAAGCGACAGTATCCAGAACGGCGACAGTTCAAAATATAACACGAAAAGTGCCGTGACCGGCACGCGGAACGCCCATTGGCTCCAAACAAAAATATGCATGACATAAACTGTGTCACCTGCAGCGCGCAGAGTGTTGCCGCATATCGCGTTGGTCGCACGCGGGAATTGTATGATCAAGAGTATTGGAAGAAACCCAAACAGGATTATACGCGTTTCTTGCTCTAGATCCGGATAGATTAAATCAAGTGTCAGGCACATCGCGAGGAAGATTGCTGCAACGATGCTCGCCGCCACGAAGGCGCCGAACCAAGCTTGAGACAAGAAACGGTTCAAAATTGGTTCGGACGTGCCCTTTCCAAGTAGCTGAGCGACTAGAATGCCTGTCGCTTGCGTCCATTGCATTGAGATTTGACCAGCCAACATATTCCATGGCGCGATAAGTGTCATCGCCGCGAACCCATTCAAGGACATGTTGGCATAGATCAGTGAACATACGTGTGTAGCTAGGGTCGCACTAATAAATGTCGCTGCAATAGGTAGCGAAAACCTGATGTGTCGCAAGATAGTGAGCCCAACACTACCATGATGCCAACCTTTGACTTGCCGAAGATGTAGATGGCTTCGGAGCAAAAAGAAGCTCCAAAGCAGTGTCTGCAAGGTGATTGCAATGGCACTACCAAAGGCCGCGCCGACAACGCCAAGTTCTGGCAGACCAAACCAACCGTGGATCAAGATGAGAGAACTGATCACGTTGACTGGCACCGACAACAGATAGCCATAAAGTGGGAGCTTGCTTCGACCGCAGCCATTGAAATAGCTTGCTATACATTGGCCCGCGGATTCACCCAAAATGACGATGGAAAAGATCGCCAGATAGCTAGACGCCTGCGATGCAATCCATTCCGTCGGAGCAAGCGACTCTATGATGGGCGGCCCAGCACTCAAAATCAAAAGTGCGCCTGCAATTCCTACGCTCAGGCTAACACACAGCCCGGACGCCAAAACGGATTTCAAAAGAACGGGATCGCCGCGACCGACCATTTGCGCGGTCCGGATTTGCATCGCGTGAGAGAATGCGAAAATGATGCCAAGTACAATTCCACCCAGCGCGGCGGCGAGCCCCATTGCAGCAAGCGCTCCTTCCCCAAGCGGGGAAACCAATAATCCGTCGATGACGACGGTTCCGTGCAGAAAAATCGCCTTGAGCGTCATCGGCCAAGCTAAAGAAAAAATTTGACGGGTGCCTGGTTCAGCCAGCGAAACTGCTTTGCGAGCCATTGTTAACATTCAGTCTGGCAGGAAATTTGGCCATAAAACACTTGTTTGGAGGCTTGCCTTGCTATGTCAGCTTTCGTTTGGTTCAAAATAATTCGCCTTCGTTTTGCGAATGCCTTCAATCGTCTCATCAAGCCGAGATAGGTGGATCATACCTGCCGCTACGGCCGCTTCGGCATCGTGTGCCAAAACCGCATTGGCGATATCCTTGTGATCCTGCAAAAGTTCCGGCAGCCGTTGCTCTTTCTGCAGTCCAAGCATGCACAAGCGGTCGACCTTGCTTTTCTCTTCCAAAATAACGTCGAAAGCGAAGTCAACCTTCGCAATCACAGACAGTTCGCGGTGAAAGTCATAGTCAAGTCGGCCGAACAGCTCGTAGTTGCCCGATCGAACAGCCGACTCTTGCGCAGCGAGAGCCGCCTCCAGCCGTTGAGATCCCTGCCCATCGCAGTGAGTTGCAGCTCGGATCAAAACCTCTTTTTCGATGGCTGAGCGAACAAATCGAGCCTTCTCTATTTCGCGCATAGAAAAACGTCGGACTTCGGTCGCTCGTTGGGGTCGAATGAGCAAAAGATCAAGATTGGCAAGTCGGCTGAACGCATCACGAACTGGTTGGCGAGACACCCCGAATTGGGCCGCAATTTCGGCTTCGGAAATTCTGTCACCCGGCTTAAGCGATAACGTCAGTATCTGTTCGTGCAGATGATCGAATACGTCATCCACGCTTGTGCGCCGTTCGCTATTGGCCGTGATGGGCGACATCTAATGCTCCTCCTGCGCCAGCTATCGCATTATCCATAAAGAAATACAAACTGGTATACTAGACTGGCAAAGCGAAAAAATTACTAGTATACTAGTGTGGGTAAGGTCGAATCAGAGCTGTGAAAAGTGGCCTCGTCTTGCGCCGAATGGGAGGGAATGATGACAGGTGTGAACCTCAACGGGATCGTCAAATCCTATGGTGCATTGCAAGTCGTGCATGGCATCGACTTGGACGTCGCTGAAAAGGAATTTGTGGTTCTCGTCGGGCCGTCCGGCTGTGGAAAATCTACGACTTTGCGAATGATTGCCGGTTTAGAGGAAATCACCGCCGGCGAATTGACCATTGATGGCAAACGCATGAACCGGATTGCACCCAAGGACCGCGACGTGGCGATGGTGTTCCAAAATTATGCGCTTTATCCACATCTGAACGTGGCCGACAACATGGCCTTCGGCTTGCGCATTCGCAAAATGCCTAAAGACCAGATCAAGACAACAATCTCTGATGTGGCCGAAGTATTAGGTCTGACCGACTACCTCGAACGCCGCCCTGCTGATCTGTCAGGGGGGCAGCGTCAGCGGGTTGCGATGGGTCGCGCGATTGTGCGGCATCCCAAGGTCTTCTTGTTTGATGAGCCGCTGTCTAACCTTGACGCAAAGTTACGCACACAAATGCGCGCTGAAATCAAACGTTTGCATAATCGTTTGGGCGTGACGTCGGTTTATGTGACTCATGACCAGGTCGAAGCGATGACCCTCGCTGACCGAATCGTCGTCATGAACGACGGCGCGATTGAACAAGTCGGCACCCCAATGGAGTTGTTCAATGATCCGGCGAATACTTTCGTTGCCGGGTTTCTTGGATCGCCGCCTATGAACCAGATGAAGGGCGTGTTGACCGAAACGGGCGCCAAGATCGGCGAAACCGAGATCAAATTAGCAAATTCTCTGAACGGTCAGGCTGGCCGCGATGTCATTGTTGGCATTCGGCCAGAGCATGTGACGCTAAGCGCGGGCAAAGGGACATCGCCTTTGCCAATTAATCTTGATCTGGTCGAGCCTTTAGGATCTGAGGCGCTTTTGCATGCCCGCCACGGTGGTGACGAAATGGTGTTCAAAGCAGAGACCAACGGCGATATTGCCCATCTTAGGGACGTCGACCAGGTTCATGTCCCCGCATCGCTGGTGAAACTGTTCGACGCCGAAACAGGTCGAGCAATGAGTCTTAATGGCTGATCCGATGGCTGATGAACGCATCAACACCGGCCAAGACGCCTCGGACGTTCATAGGACCCCTGCACGCGTAGACAGTCGTGCGACACGCCTTATTGATCATTTCGGGCGAGAATGGCAGATCTACCTGATGTTGCTGCCGACGATCGTGTGGTTCGTCGTTTTTCTGTACAAACCGATGTACGGATTGCAGATCGCGTTCAAGGACTACTCGATTTTCCGTGGTGTGGCTAACAGTCCGTGGGTTGGCTGGGAACATTTCCAAACGCTGTTCTCAAACGATCAATTTATTAGGGCAGTCAAAAACACGATTACCATTAGTTTCTACAACCTTCTGTTCGGCTTCCCAGCCCCAATCATACTTGCGCTGATGTTCAATGAGATCCTGCATGCATCTTATAAACGCACCGCTCAAACCATCGTTTACCTGCCGCATTTCATTTCATCCGTGATCATTGCGGGTATCGTAATTACGGCGTTTTCCCCGACAGTCGGCGTCATTAACGCAGTCATGGGGTGGTTCGGGCTAGACTCGATCTACTTCCTCACGCAGCCCAATTGGTTCCGCCCGATATTTGTCGGAACCGGCATTTGGCAAGAGGCCGGTTTCGGATCGATCGTGTTCCTGGCTGCAATCGCAGGTGTGAATCCTTCGCTGTATGAAAGTGCGGTGGTAGACGGGGCGAACCGCTGGCAGATGATGTGGAAGATAACCATTCCGTCCATTTTGCCGACGATCCTGATCATGCTGATCATTCGCATCGGTAACGTCATGGAAGTGTCGTTCGAATTGGTCATCCTGCTGTATCAGCCCGCAACCTATGAAACGGCAGATGTCGTGAACACCTGGGTTTACCGTCAGGGCTTGCAATCGGGTCAATACGATCTTGCTGCCGCTGCTGGTCTTTTCAACGCTGTCGTAGCCTTCGTTCTCGTGATGACGGCCAACACTCTTTCACGTCGCTTCTCGCGCACGTCGCTTTGGTAAGGGGGCTAGATCCATGATGAACTGGAACCTTTATTCGAACGGTGATAAATTCTTTGCCATTGTTGTTTCGATCTTGATCGGCATGTTCACGGTCGCGACACTATATCCGTTCATATATATCGCGGCGGTGTCGTTCAGTTCGGGTTTCGCCGCGCAGGCTGGCAAAGTGGTGCTTACGCCTATCGACGCAACGCTCGAAGCTTACGGATATATCATTGGCGACCCGAAGTTCTGGATCAGCTACCGTAACACGTTCATTTACACCATTGGCGGCACGATCATGTCGTTGCTGTTCATTATTCCGGGCGCCTACGCCTTATCGCGTCCACAGCTTAAAGGGCGTCGGTTCTTCAACCTCTTCATTGCCTTTACCATGTGGTTCAACGCGGGCCTAATCCCGTTCTTTTTGAACATGCGTGATCTGGGCCTGCTCGATAGCATGTTCGGGATCATACTTGGATTTGCAGTCAACGCGTTCAACATCATTCTCTTGCGCAATTTCTTTGAAGCGATCCCGCAGAGCTTTGAAGAGGCCGCACGCATGGACGGTGCCAATGATTTCCAAGTCCTTTGGAAAGTCTTTGTTCCGCTGTCCAAACCGGCGATTGCAACAATCACTCTGTTTTGCATCGTCAGCCGTTGGAACGGGTTTTTCTGGGCCATGGTGCTGTTGCAATCCGAAGAAAAGATCCCGCTTCAAGTCTTCTTGCGCCACACGATCGCGACCCTGTCTGATGACGACGAATTCGCCATTGTTCAAACCGCAGCAGGTTTCAGTGCCGAAACCGTAACCGCCGCCATTATCGTCTGTTCGATCATCCCTGTGCTGATCGTCTACCCGTTCATTCAGAAATACTTTGAGAAGGGCATCCTTCTTGGAGGTGTGAAGGAATAAGAAAACGCAAATGGGAGGAAATCAAATGCGTAAACTCAGCCTAGCGGCTATGATGCTTGCCGGAAGTGCAATCACCACACCGGCGTTTGCCGACGGTCATCTGATGATCGTCGACGAGCCTTTGGAACTCACAATCCAGATGAACCACGCACGCTATCCGATCTATGAAGAAAGCTGGCCGGTTGAACAGGCCGCTCGCGCGCTGACAGGTATCCACCTGATCAACGACACGGTCGGCGCCAACATGCGCACCGACTCAGAAAACACCGGCAACACAGAAGCACTGAACCTTATGCTTGCCTCTGGTGCCATTCCAGACATCGTCGGATCTAGCCGTATCCGTGACTTCGTGAACCAGTTCGGCCCAGAAGGCGCGTTCGTCCCTCTGAACGATCTGATTGCGGAACACGCACCCAACATCGCGGCCTATTACGCGACGCGTCCGGACATCGAAGCCGCCGTAAAGGCTGCCGATGGTCAGATGTATTACATCCCCTATCTGCCGGACGGCAAATATGGCCGCGCTTACTGGATCCGCACCGACTGGCTCGACGCGCTTGGCCTCGACATGCCCGAGACAGTTGACGAATACGAAGCCGTCTTGCGGGCCTTCAAAACGCAAGACCCCAACGGCAACGGTCTGGCCGACGAAGTCCCATTCTTTGCCCGCCAGTGGCCCGAACTTGTGCGTCTTGTCACCCTTTGGGATGGCCGCGCGCATGGATCTGACACCTACCACGACTTCCTCGTGGAAGATGGCCAGATTAGCCACGGCTACATCGGCGAAGGCTACCGTGACGGTATCTCGAACCTGGCACGTTGGTATGGCGAAGGCCTGATCGACGCGGAAATATTCACGCGCGGCTCTTCCGCACGCGACTTCCTGCTGTCCGAGAACCTTGGCGGGTCGACACACGATTGGTTCGCATCCACGGGTGGCTACAACAGCCTCTCCAGCGAAATCGAAGGCTTTGCCTTCGAAGCCTTCGTGCCACCGGCCTCTGTCAGCGGCCAGCGCATCGAAGAGCACCGTCGCATCCTCGTGAAGCCCGACGGTTGGGCCATTGGCCACACCAACGAGCACCTCGTCGAAACCATCAAGTATTTCGACTTCTGGTTCACCGAGGAAGGCCGCCGTCTTGCCAACTTCGGCGTTGAAGGCAACCACTATGAAATGGTCGACGGAGAGCCGATCTTCACCGAGGAATTCCTCGCACGGGGTCCGGTCAACCGGTCGCTCTATCAGGATGGAGCACAGCTTCAGGCGCGTGGTTACTTCCAGGATTACAACTATGAAATCCAGTGGACCAACGAGTTCGCGCTCGCAGGCATCGAGCTGTACGAGCAGGGTGACTACCTGATCCCTGACTTCCTCGGCGTCGCGTTCACCGCGGAAGAACAGCAGGTCTATGACCGCACATGGGGTACGATCCGTGACTACATGCTTGAGCGTCAGCAAAGCTGGATCTTGGGCAATGGCGACGTGGAAGCAGATTGGGACGAATACATCGCCCAGATCGAATCCATGGGCTGGGCTGAACTGATCGGCGTGATGCAATCAGCATACGACCGTCAGTACGGCGGCTAAACACTTCGACGCGGCGGCAATTGTCGCCGCGTCTCAGCTACTGAATTTATACGGACTGATCCACAGATGCCCGGCGATACCCTCCCAATGCTTGATGAACCCAAAGCAGGACGCATGACCATTCAGTATAGCCCTGTGGCCGAAATGGATGTGGTCGAAAACCCGCCTCGGTTTATGTGGTTGCCGGTCATTGATGAAGGCGCGAAATATATCATTCGGATCTCGTCAGATCCCGCATTTCCTGAGAAGGCAACGCAAACCTACGCAGATATTCCATTGAACTTCTTTACGCCGGATACTGTGTTGACTGCCGGAACCCACCATTGGTGCTATGCCACCTGTGAGGACGGCAAGCCCACCAGCACATGGAGCAGCACTCGGCAGTTTTTGGTCACAGACGATTTGCCCCAAACGCCCCTGCCGCCGCGCACTGAAAGGCTGACCGATGTGGTCACAGCGCACCCCCGTCTTTGGATGACGCCGGACCGACTGGCTGAGTTCAAAAGTGCGGTGATTGCCGACCCCGATCACTGCACGTGGTCTACGTTTTATGAAAAATCGGTTTTGCCGTGGATGGACCACGACGTCATGCGGGAACCAGCAGGTTACCCAAATCATCAGCGCGTCGCTCCAATCTGGCGGCAAACCTACATCGACCTTCAAGAGGTTTGGTACGCCATCCGTCATCTTGCTATTGGCGGTAAGGTGACTGGCAACGCGGAAATGACAGCGCGCGCCAAAGACTGGCTGCTGGAAGCTGCAAGCTGGGATCCGATGGGCGTGACGTCGCGCGCATATACCGACGAATGGGCGTACCGCGTTTGTAACGCGCTGGCGTGGGGGTATGATTGGCTACACGACGACCTTAACGAAGATGAGCGCAAGACTGTTCGCGCAGCATTGCTGGAACGCACACGCGACATTGCAGAACATGCGATCCTAAACGCAAAGATCCACCTATTCCCCTACGATAGCCATGCCGTCCGATCAGTGTCTTCCTGTATCATCCCAGCTTGCATCGCAATGCTTGAGGATGACGAAACTGGCCAAGCCGAAGACTGGCTGAACTATTCAATCGAGTTTCTATACACAGTCTATTCTCCGTGGGGTGACGCGCAGGGCGGCTGGGCGGAAGGTCCCCACTACTGGATGACGGGAATTTCGTACCTTTTGGATGCGGCGAACTGGCTAAAGTCCTACACCGGACTGAACATCTATGACCGGCCCTTCTTTCAAAACACGGCCGACTTCCCGTTGTTTACCAAAGCGCCGAACACACGCCGCGCAACCTTTGGTGATGACAGCACGATGGGTGACCTCAGCTGTATAAAGATCGGTATGAACTTACGACAGTTTGGTGGGGTCACCGGCAACGGGGCGTACCAATGGTACTGTGATGAAAACCACCGTTTGAACCCGGGAACAGAAGGTGATTTCTACAATTGGGGTTGGTGGGACACCCGGTTTGATGAATTGGCGTTCCGAACCGATTGGCCAAGTGTCGAAGCGAAAGATCCACCCGGCGGGCTTCGCCATTTCAAGGGCGTTGGGTGGGTTGGGATACAGCACGCGATGGCGAACCCGGACGAACATATCCAGTTTGTCTTCAAGTCCTCACCCTTCGGATCGATCAGTCACAGTCACGGTGACCAGAACGCATTTTGCCTATCTGCCTACGGTGAGGATATGGCGATCCAGTCGGGGCACTATGTTGCTTTCAATTCCTCGATGCACCGCAACTGGCGGCGCCAGACCAAATCCAAGAATGCTATTCTGATCAATGGCAAAGGCCAGTATGCGGAAAAGGATAAAACCAAGGCACTAGGCGCAGCGGGCAAGATCTTGGCAGCCGAAGAACGCGAAGATCACATCTACATGTGCGGGGACGCTACAGCGGCCTACCAAAGCCTATCGCCGGAAGTCACGCTGGCAGAACGCGAGATCTACTTTGTCCGCAATTCCTATTTCGTCATAATCGATAAGGTTGATGCCGAAACGCCGGTGACGCTTGACTGGTTGCTGCACGCGAACGAAGCTTTCGATCTGGGCAAAACATCATTCCGCAATACTCAGGAACGCAGTGGATTTTACGGCCAAGTCGTGTGGTCCGAAAGTGGCAAGCCGCAGATCAGTCAATTGACGGCCTTTCCGGACGTGGATCCCGCAGATTACGCGGATCTGCCGGTGAGTACCTGCCTAACCGTGCACTATGCTGCAGCGACACGTCACCGCATTGCGACGCTGCTTGTCCCTTATCGTTTGGACGCCCCAAAACGCGTGTTTAACTTTATGGACGATCAAGGCTACGACGCAGATTTGTACTTTACCGACCCAGATGAAAATACCTTCAAAATCGTAATGAAGAAGTTGGCGAACACCTAAAGTCAACTGACCGGAGACCCCGCTATGACGACCAAAAATTACTTCCCTGATGCAGAAAACACATCGGAAACCTTAGCACCAGGTCTTAGCCGCAAGATCGGTGCACACAACGACAATTTGATGGTCGTCGAAGTGCATTTTGAGGCCGGAACAACTGCGCCAATGCACCATCACCGCCATGAACAAATCACGTATGTTATGTCTGGCAAATTCGAATTCACCGTCGGCGACAAGACCTACATCGTTGGCGCGGGAGACTCTCTTTACAAAGAACCCAACATCGAACACGGCGCAACCTGCCTAGAATCTGGCATGCTTTTGGATGTTTTCACGCCTCACCGTGAAGATTTCCTTTAAGACTGGCCGCCAACTCTCAGAACGGAGCAGACAACATGACCAAACCCGTGATCGGCTTTATCGGCCTTGGCCTAATGGGCAGCAACATGGCAGAGAACCTACAGAACCGTGGGTTTGAATTGGTCGTCATGGGCCGCAAACGCGCGGTCGTGGACGCCGTGCTGAAACGTGGCAATGCAAGCGAGGCTGTCACACCCAAAGCGTTGGCTGAGGCATGCGACATCGTGATGCTTTGCGTGACAACGTCTGACGTTGTTGAGTCGCTCGTTTACGGTGACGACGGCATCTTGGCGGGGATCAAACAGGGTGCGGTGCTAATTGATTTTGGCACATCGATTCCGGAATCAACGCGAAAAATTGGCGCAGATCTAGCGACCAAAGGTGCAGGCATGATTGATGCCCCTCTTGGTCGAACCCCCGCACATGCAAAAGACGGGTTGCTCAATATTATGGCCGCTGGGGATCGGGCGACTTTCGACAAAGTGAAACCGGTTCTGGACGAGCAAGGGGAAAACGTCTTTTACCTTGGCGCGCTTGGGGCGGGGCATGTCACTAAACTGATCAACAATTTCATGGGAATGACTTCAGTTTGCGCCATGAGCCAAGCCTTTGCCGTCGCCGATCGCGCAGGTGTCGACTGCTCACAACTATACGACATTATGTCTGCAGGCCCGTCCAACTCGCCATTCATGGGGTTTTGCAAAAACTATGCTGTGGATGGCGTTAGCAACCTTGGCTTTTCGATAAACAATGCGACTAAGGATCTGGGTTATTTTGTTCAAATGACGAAAGACATGGGCACACGCGCCGTGATCGCTGAAGCGACCTCTGCAAACCTCGAAGCGGCGGTATCCGAGGGTTTAGGCGAGGGAAATGTGCCTGAGATTTTTGACTATTTCTTGAAACTGGACCGCTGACGTAGCGGTACCGCCCAAAAATCAGAAGGCTATGCGATGAAACTTCACGGGAAAACAGCAATCGTGACCGGAGGCGGTCGCGATATCGGCGGTGCCATTGCGCGTAAATTCGCTTCTGAGGGGGCAAATGTCGCGATCAGCTACTTTGAAAGCGCAAAAGGCGCGGACGGGGTCGTCGACCAGATCAACGAAGCTGGCGGATCAGCCATCGCGGTTCAGGCAGACCTTAGCAAGCAGGGCGGTGTCGACACCCTGGTGGCCGAAACCGTAACCGCATTTGGCGGCATCGATGTTTTGGTCAACAACGCAGGTGGCCTTGTAGCGCGAAAGACGATTTCGGAAATGTCATTGGATCATTGGGAAACGGTTATGCGCCTAAACGTCAGCTCTACCTTTATGATGATCAAAGCGTGCCTTGAGCACATGACCACGGGCGCGATCGTTAATCTAGCCTCGCAGGCCGGCCGCGACGGTGGAGGCCCGGGTGCGATCCCTTATGCGACGTCGAAAGGGGCGGTCATGACAATGACGCGCGGTCTTGCCAAAGAACTTGGACCGAACATACGTGTGAATGCGTTGTGTCCGGGTATGATAGATACTGATTTCCACAATATTCACACACCCGAGGCTGGTCGACGTGGGTTCGAGGCAAATGCACCCGTAAAGCGACAGGGACATGTCGATGACGTCGCCAATTTGGCGCTTTTTCTCGCGTGTGAAGATAGTGCTTTCATCACCGGCGCAAATATCGACATCAACGGCGGGATGTTGGTCTCCTAAAAACACATCTTGTTTCGGCAGTTCGTTGTCCAGCGGATCGGGATTGCACAAAGATCATCGGTGATGAATATCCGCTTTCAAACCCATGTAGCTTTGCGCTTCATTGTAGCGAACGTCCGCTTTATGCCAGCCAACGCAAGTCAGTCAAACTTAGCTATTTTGAATTTGCGCTTGCAGCGAACGGCAGCAAAGTCCCGCAGAATGTGAGTTCGATTCATGCCTGATATTGAATGTACAGCGAATGCCCGGAATTACGGGCTGCATCGCAGAATGCAAGAAAATGGTCGGAGGTCGGCTTTCAGCCGACCTTCAGGACGTGTTTCAGCGGCCGATGGGTTCTTTTTCAGTTACAGCGCTCGTTACTGTCGCAAGCGTCCGAATGTCGACAGCCGGTTTATGGTTTCAAGACGCTCGAGGTTAACGACTGTAGAGAGCATTAGTCGGTCATGGCTCCAATCTCCGGGGCTTTGAATGGCCATGGCAGCCAACATGACCGCCGCCAGTAAGGGTAAAACGACAGTTGAATAAACCAGCCTTGGGTAGCGCAACAGCCGTGCATCAAAGAGCCTGGTAATTCGCTGCTCAAGAAAACTCATTTTTCCGTCTCGAAGCGCAGAACGATCTGCGGTTACAAGCGTTACCTTTGGCACGGCAATGACAAATGTACGGTCTCGGCGCAGAGTTTGCTGGCACACGCTGAGCAACGTGTCGCAATAGGCCCTGATACCGACTTTGCCAGACGCAAGAACTTGTTGGTCGCAGCTTAGCTCGCGCAGGTCTTCCACCTGCCGTTTCCATGCGTGGTAGGCTGGATTGAGAAAAAAGAAGGGTTTGAGGACTTCGAGCAGTATTTCCCATTCGATATCGCCCTGACGCAAATGCTGGAACTCGTGCGCAAGAGAGACTTTCAACTCAGCAGCGTTGGCCAACATGCTAGAGGGAATTACCACGTAGTAGTTGCGCAAACCACGTGTCGAGAAGGGGACTAAGCAGCGATCAGAAAGCCGGATCTTAATGTTGCCAAAATCGCGCCAAGAGTAGCTTGAAGTAACAATTCTGTGCAGGCAAGTCACAGAAAACCCGAGGCGGACAGTGCCAATGACCAAGCCCAATAGGAACGCGCCAATTGCCAAGAGCGCGACCCAACTACCGGCGCGCATGACATCTGTCGTAAACGTATCTCGCATTGACAGAAGGCGCTCAAATTCGCTGGCCTTCATCGCGAAGCCACCATTCAAATAGTGGGCAACGACCATGTCGGAAAGCGTTACATTGAAACCTTGCCCAAGGACGGCTTTTTGCAGGGCAGTCAACCCGAGTATCAAAAACGGTGAAAATACAATCGCAAGGAAGACAGTATTCAAAAGCTTCAATTGCGTTGAGTAGGCGTGTCTCAAACCAGTCTGGTCGAGCCCCAAACGCGCAATTCGCCAAAGCGCAAAGGCCACGAGAAACAGAATATTGGCATTGAGGAAAGTGTCTAAAAGAGCGTCACCCGGTATCATTTTTCAATCTCCGATCCACCAGTGCCCGGATTTGCCCCAACGCCTCTTCGCTCAAGTCTGGGTCATCAACTAATCGCGCCACCAAAGATGCGGGTGCGTCGTCAAACAGCTTCATCGAGAGGTCTTTTAGCGAGCGAGTCTGATACGCATTCTTGGCCAACAGCGGAACAAAAACATGGCGCTTGCCATCCTTGCGGCTGGTGACAAAGTTTTTCTGTTCCAGAATACGAAGGATGGTCGCGGCAGAAGTATAGGCCAAATTGCGATCTTCGGAGAGTTGGTCCAGCACATCACGCACAGTCCCTTCGCCCAGAGCCCAAAGTTCATTCATGAACTCTAGTTCAACCTCGGTCAGCAATTCGTTCTTTTTCTTCTGTCTCATACCGTTCCAATCGCGCACTTATCGCTCACTCGTTATGACGAACGAGTATCTACGAAACTTATAGTTTATCAACAAAATTGATGTCAAAATGCCCAGGCGTCACATGAACCTCGAGAAAACGCCGATCTTTGCACCAAGCTAAACCTTCCAGAAGCAAAACATGCCCCACGCAATACTAAATCCCAACGGCCACCAAAGCGGCTCGCCCATCAAGCCGAGCCAAGCCAGGAAGATATAGGCAGACCCCAAGAGACTGAGGAAGAGGCGGTCGCCTCGCGTCGTGGTCAGGCCCAAAGCACCTTTGCGTTCTGACGTGCCAGGTTTCTTGATTTCGATCACCGTGATAATGGCCATTGATGTGAACAGACCGATAAAGAACAGACCCGTTGGCCAGGTCCAGGCCATCCAGCTAAGCATTATACTCTCCCCAAAGCGAAGCCTTTGGCGATGTAGTTTCGCACAAAGTAAATGACGATCGCGCCGGGGATAATTGTCAATGTCCCTGCAGCGGCAAGCAGGCCAAGTTCATAGCCTGCGGAAGAGGCGGTCTTGGTCATTGTCGCGGCGATCGGTTTCGCGGCGACCGCTGTCAATGTCTTGGCAAGCAGCAGTTCGACCCACGAAAACATGAAGCAGAAGAACGCAGCAACACCGACGCCGGCCTTGATGGTGGGCAAAAATATCGAGACAAAAAACCGTGGGAATGAATATCCGTCAACGTAGGCCGTCTCATCGAGCTCTTTTGGTACACCTCCCATGAATCCTTCGAGTATCCAGACCGCCAAGGGGATATTGAAAAGGCAATGCGCCAGCGCCACGGCGAGGTGCGTATCGAACAATCCAACTGAGGAGTAGAGTTGAAAGAAGGGCAGTGCGAAAACCGCCGCTGGAGCCATCCGGTTGGTGAGCAACCAGAAGAACAACGTCTTGTCACCGAGGAAGCTGTAGCGGGAGAAGGCGTAGGCCGCAGGCAGTGCGACTGTGATCGAGATTACGGTGTTCAAGGATACGTAGATGATCGAGTTGATATAGCCCCAATACCACGTTGGATCTGTGAATATGACCTTGTAGTTTTCTAACGTAAATGTCTGGGGAAATAGAGAGAAGCCAGACAGGATCTCGTTCGTTGTCTTGAAACTCATTGCAACCAGCCAATAGATCGGCAGCATCAGAAACAAGATATACAGGATCGGTATGATGGACCTTTTGCTCATTTCGCGTCGTCCTTGGTCATGAGTGTGTAGAAGAGCCACGAAACCAGCAACGTGATCGCAAAGTAGATCAGGCTCATCGCAGCCGCTGGGCCGAGATCGAATTGACCGAGGGCGATTTTGACCAGGTCAATGGACAAAAGCGTCGTCGAGTTACCCGGACCACCGCCCGTCAGAACGAAGGGCTCGGTATAGATGTTGAAGCTGTCCATGAACCGCAACAAAATTGCGATTGTTAGCACAGTTTTCATCTTGGGAAGTTGGATATAGCGGAACACTTTCCAAGGGCTCGCGCCATCAATCTTGGCCGCTTGGTAATATGCATCCGGAATTGAGACGAGACCTGCATAGCTGAGCAGCACAACAAGCGACGTCCAGTGCCAGACATCCATAACGATGATCGTCACCCAAGCCGCAACCGGGCTTTGGGTCATGTTGTAGTCAATCCCCAAGACGTTGTTCAGAAAATAGCCCATGAGCCCGATATCCGGCAGCGTGAAAATATTCCACATCGCGCCGACCACGTTCCAAGGAATCAACATTGGCAGCGCCATGGTCACCAGACACACAGGCACCCAAAGACCCTTTTTGGGCATGGAAAGCGCAATGATGATCCCAAGCGGAACTTCAATGATGAGGATCAAAAACGTGAACAGGAACTGTCGGCCCAAAGCTGCGTGAAATCGGTCGGAACGCAAGATTTGTTCGAACCACCCAAGGCCTTCCCAAAAGAAGAGGTTATCGCCAAACGTCTCCTGGACCGAGTAATTGACCACGGTCATGATCGGGATCAGCGCGTTAAACGCGACCAGCAGCAGCACCGGCAACACGAAGAACCATGCTTTTTGATTTTCTGTTTTCATTGGGCTGCCTCCGTTGAAATCCAACCATCACGGTAAAGACGGGTCTGGTCCTGTCGAAACGCCAAATTGACAACTTCGCCTTGCGCCGGGATTTCGTCCTCAACCACGGCTTTGATCGGCGTGTCACCGACCATTGCCTCAACCACGCTATGCCTGCCAACATCAGATACTTTGCGGACGCGTGCCTCTAAACCCGTGTCGCTGAGGGATACGAATTCGGGGCGGATGCCGACTTGAGTTGTTCCGCCCTGACCATTGATCTTCCCCTCAAGCAAAAGGGGCTGCCCTTCGAATGTGACCTGGCCTTCTTCGACAGTGACCGGCAATACATTCATACCCGGCGAGCCAATGAAATGGCCGACGAAAGTGTGCTGCGGGCGATCGAACAGCTCTACCGGAGTGCCGATCTGCACGACCTCACCGTCTTGCATAACAACCACCTGATCGGCAAAAGTCAGAGCTTCGGTTTGGTCATGTGTGACATAGATCATCGTCGCTTTGACACGTTGATGCAGTTCCTTAAGTTTGCTGCGGAGTTTCCATTTCAAATGAGGGTCGATCACGGTCAAAGGCTCATCAAACATCACGACATTCACGTCATCACGCACCAGACCGCGCCCCATTGATATCTTTTGTTTGTTGTCAGGCGAGAGGTGCGAGGCTCGGATTTGAAGCATCTCGGTTACTTCGAGCATCCCTGCGATTTCGCGGACCCTCTCATCCACCCGCGTAGCGGCGACACCGCGGTTGCGCAGAGGGAAGGCTAGGTTGTCGTAGACGGTCATCGTGTCGTAGATGACCGGAAACTGGAACACCTGTGCGATGTTGCGTTGGTCAGGTGGCAGATCGGTAACGTCGGTATCATTGAAAAGGATACGACCTTCAGATGGATGCAGCAGGCCCGAAATGATGTTGAGCAAAGTAGATTTGCCGCAGCCGGACGGGCCAAGAAGCGCGTAAGCACCACCGTCTTGCCAATCGAGATCGATTTCCTTGAGCGCAAAATCCTCGGCCCCCCCAGGGTCAGGCAAGTAGGAATGGCGGAGGTTTTGGAGCGTTATCTTGGCCATTACGCAACCAGCCCCCCTTCAGGATCGAAGTAGAAGCATTTCGACGCGTCCATATAGAATGCATGGTCATGGCCGATCTCGTAGGGGTGGACCCCGTGCGCCAGAGAAACCCAACCGTCGTCACCCATCTGGAAATGCGCGCTAGATTCCGAACCAGAAAGCTCCGTGACTTGTACTTTGCCATTCAACGCAACGTCGTTTGAACTTGCCGGCATCGGCGTGACATGATGAGGGCGAACAGCAACCGTATAGACACCGTCTGGCAGATTGGCGGCTGCCCCGAACATGTTCCAAGAAACACCCGTTTTGAGGCGCGCCTCGTTGCCGTTCTTGACGATTTCAGCCGTGTTAATCGGCGGGTCAGAGAACACGCGCGCGGCAGTGATATTTTCCGGGCTGCGGTAAATATCAGCGGTCGTGCCAAATTGCGTAACGACACCGTCGTTCATAAGGGCCGTTTTTCCACCTAAAAGCAGCGCTTCTTCTGGTTCAGATGTTGCGTAAACCACAACGGCTCCGCGGCCAGCGAACAGCTCAGGCAATTGCTCGCGAAGTTCTTCGCGCAGCTTGTAGTCCAGATTTGCCAGCGGTTCATCCAAGAACACGGCACGGCTTTCTTTGGCGATGGCGCGGGCAAGCGCACAGCGTTGTTGTTGGCCGCCGGACAGCTCTTGGGGGCGGCGTTTTAGCATCGGTTCAAGTTGAAGAATTTTGGCCGCTTCTTCGACCCGGCCCGCAATTTCTGACTTGGCCATGCCAGCGACCTTCAGCGGGGAGGCAATGTTGTCATAGACCGTCATCTGCGGATAGTTCACGAAGAATTGGTGCACGAGTGAGATATTGCGTTTCTGCGTAGACAGTTTCGAGACGTCAACACCGTCCATGAAGATCTGCCCCGAAGCCAGTGAATCAAGCCCCGCCATCAATTTGATGAGCGACGTTTTTCCTGATCCGGTCTGGCCCAGCAGAACATTGAAATGCCCCGTTTCCAAGACCAACGATGTTGGTTTGATATGGGTGATGCCACGACTGATTTTGCACGCGGCTTTTAGTTCAACAGTCATTTTTCGTTACCCTATGGACCCCGCTTTTGCGGGTGTAGTTGACCATGACCGGGACGAATTTGGTGTCCGCGGCCTTGGTCAATGCCGGCCCCTTGCAAGAAGGGGCCGGCGACGTTGTTACTGGTTCCACCGTGCGACAAGCTGGTCGTAGTTGACGGTTTCGCCTTGCGGCTTTTCATTGTCCAGCTTGGCTTTCGCGCCACCTTTGCCCAACCATTCAGAGGCGTCTTTCTCCTCGTTCAGGCGTGGACCACAGCCGCCATAGACGTTGGCGGCTTCATCGGCGGCCTGCATGCGGGCCATGGTGATGTCCATTTCCTCAGCCAGACGATCCATGGCTTGCTGCGGTGTAAACGCACCAGAGTTCACGTCCCCGATTTGCTGCCACCAGATTTGGGCAAGCTTCGGATAATCAGGCACGTTGATGCCAGTTGGCGACCAAGCAACACGGTCAGGGGAGCGGTAGAATTCTACCAGTCCACCCAGCTTCGACGCACGCTCAGTGAAGCTTTCGTGGTTCACAGTCGAGTCGCGCATGAAGGTCAGACCCACATGAGATTTTTTCACGTCGACCGTTTTGGAAGTCACGAATTGTGCATAGAGCCAAGCCGCTTGCGCACGTTCAGATGGTGTGGACTTCAGGAAGGTCCAAGACCCAACATCCTGATAGCCAACCTTCTGGCCTTCTTCCCAATATGGACCATGCGGCGATGGAGCCATGCGCCAAAGTGGGTTGCCAGCGTCATCAACTGTGTTGTTGCCTTCAGATTTCGGCTTCACCATGTCTGCGGTAAAGGCTGTGTACCAGAAGATCTGCTGGGCCACATTGCCTTGTGCCAAAGCCGGCAAAGACTGATAGAAATCATAGGATGCAGCACCTGGAGGGGCGTAGTTGCGCAACCACTCATCCCATTTGCGGATCGCATAGACTGCGGCCGGACCGTTCGCTGCACCACCGCGCGAAACGCTGGCACCAGCTGGATTACAGCTACCCGCTTCCATGCGGATGCCCCATTCATCGATCGGCACGCCGTTCGGCTCGCCCTTCGATCCAGTGCCTGCCATCGACAGCCATGCATCCGTCATCCGCCAGCCCAGGTCAGGCGCACGTTTGCCGTAGTCCATGTGGCCGTAAATATCGACACCGTCGATCTGTTTGACGTCTTTCGAGAAGAAATCAGCAATATCTTCGTAGGCAGACCAGTTTACCGGAACGCCGAGCTCATAGCCGTATTTTGCTTTGAAGGCTGCTTTGTTGTCTTCGTCGTCAAACCAGTCTTTACGGAACCAGTAGAGGTTCGCGAATTGCTGGTCGGGCAATTGATACAGATCACCGTCTGGACCCGTTGTGAACTGGATGCCCATGAAGTCATCAAGATCCAGTGTGGGTGACGTGGTCGCAGCCCAATCACCGGCCATTTGATCAGTGAGGTTGTAGGCCAATTGCAGACGCGAGTGCGTCCCGATCAGGTCACTGTCGTTCACATAACCATCGTAAAGGTTCCGTTTGGTTTGCATCTGTGTTTGCACAGCCTGCACAACTTCACCCTCACCGAGAATTTGGTGATTAACCTTGATCCCGGTGATTTCCTCAAAAGCTTTGGTCAGAACCTCAGACTCGTAGCCATGGGTCGGAATTCCCTCCGACAGCACGTTTATTTCCATGCCTGCGTAAGGTTCAGCCGCACTGATGAACCACTCCATTTCGGACATCTGTTCGGCTTTACTGAGTGTTGATGGCTGGAATTCGGAATCAATCCATTTCTGAGCTGCTGCTGCATCGGCAAAAGCAGTTCCATGCCCCGCAATCACGGCTGATGCCGCTACTGCGGAGAGCAGATACTTGCGCATCTTGTCTCCTCCCTTAATTTTCATGTGAGCCGGTTTGCGCCGACTAACTCAAGCTATGCCTACCAATGACAAGCTGTCAAACTAAAAAGTTAGTAGTAAAAATTCTGATTTTAAAATAACATGTTATCGAGATTTTCAGGCAATTTCTCTAGGAATTTCCCTGTGGGGATCAATTTGTTTGAAAGAGTTCGTTCGCTCGAAAACGATCCGATTCATCGTGCCATTGAAGGTGATTGCAAGTTTCACGCTGCCCCCACAAAATATCGGAGTCCGGCGCGCGAAATTGCTGACGACAACGACGTCGAATTACAATGGCGATTTCTGATAGCGACGACCCGAAGGTTCGCATCCAAAATGCTTCAGGTGCGCTGTTTGTAGTAGGTGTCTTTGTGCACGATCAACCCATCGCGAAAGGTCAGGATATCGACGCTTAGATATTCCTCGGTCGTTCCGTCCTTATGCCGCGCTGTGCGGCGGTATTCGCAATAGGCTTTTGTTGCTGTCACCGCACAATCGAGCGTCTCCCAATGCACGGTTTCGACCTTGTCAAAGAGCCCGGCAAAGACACCCCGGATGACATCTGCGCCTTCAAAGCGCACGCCATGGGCCTCAGGGCCGACGGCGTGGTCAAATGTTGCGTCAAAGGCAAAGTATTTCATCACTTCGTCAATATCATTGGCATTGAAAGCGTCGCCTACCGCATCCACCAAATCGCGTGTGAGTTCTGTCATGTTCCGTTCCTTCAAAGGCCAAGCATGGCACAGGTTTTCGCAAAAAACGGACTGGCGGAGTCGGCCAGAACGTTCAGCTCGTCAAAATGGTCCACGCCGGGCACAACGTACATATCCACCGTGCGGGCCGGAGTGGCAAACTTGTCCACATACATCTGCGCCTGACGGTGGAACTCGGCAGTTTCGGCCTCACCCACGACCACCAGTTGAGGTGCATCAGTCACCGGAGGATGGTTGGTCATCGGACTTTCGGCATCTGCCTCGGTGGGGTCCATCTTGAGGTTGGCATTCAACGCAAGGGTCAAGCGCACAGGCTCCAGATAGCTGAGCGGCGAGACCGGGATGCCTGACTTGATCAGCTCAACGGGAAATTGAGGATCGCGCGCCGGCCAATCCGTTGCCATCATCATCTGTGTCAGATGCCCACCCGCCGAATGGCCCATCACCGTGATCCGGTCGCGGTTGATCCCAAGGGCAGGGGCCTCCTGCCAGATGTAGGACACGGCCTCGCGCAGTTCTTCTGAAATACGCGTCATGCTGACGGTGGGGCAAAGGTCATAGCCGACCACCACCACATTCACACCATTTTGCACAAAAGGCGTCGCCAGAAAACTGTAGACCGACTTGTCGCCGCGTTGCCAATAGCCGCCATGGATCCAGATCAACGTCGGCGCTGCCGCAACGCCACATCTGAATACATCAAGCTTCTGCTTGTCCCCCTCGCCATATCGCACGTCCAGAGTGCACGCGAGCGTCTCCCGCGCCGTCTGACTTCTCGCCACCCAGCCGGGAATGACCGTTTCCTCATAATCTGGACGTCCTGCCCGCAAGTTGTATTGGGCATCGAACCAGTCCGGGTCGTGGCCTTGATGAGAGGTGAGCGCATTCTCCATGATCAGATCACTCCTTCGCTGGCGCAGGCTCTTTCAAGCGCCGCCCATTCATCGGGGTTCGTTCCAAAGTGCCGCATGACGTGATCGCGATAGGCCGGGCGTTCGGACAAGCGTTGATACCATGCCTCAACATTCGGCAATGCGGGGCGATCAACGTCGACGTTGAAATAGCGGTAAGCGACACAGCCCAGTGGGATGTCCCCCATGGTAAAGTTGTCGCCACAGACATAAGGACGTGCGGCCAAGTGGTCGTCAAGAATGCTCAGCGCGTCATGAGCCTCATCACGCAGCGCCGCAATTTTGGCCGGGTCACGGTCGGCAGGCTGCGTCCGGACGGTCGCAAAGAACAGATAGATCACCGGCATAAAGGCTTTGGACGCCGACCATTCCATCCATTGATCGGCAATCGCACGGGTTTGCAGGTCCGCTGGGCTCAGCCCACCTGCACTGTACCGGTCGCACAGATACCGCACGATTGCGAGGCTTTCCCAAAGCGCAAAATCCCCGTCACGGATGGCAGGGATCATTCGGTTTGGGTTGATCTTGGCGTAATCGGGCGTATCCAGTTTGCCAAAGCTGCCGCCTGCCAGTTGCAACCTATAGTCCAGACCCAGTTCATTGGCGGTCCAGATCACAGGGATCACGTTGGACGAGTAGGGTCGTCCCCAAATCTCAAGCATGTGCAAGCTCCCGTTTCTGTGCAATCGACTGCGTGCCAAAGCGTGGCACGACGTGCTCAAAGAGCCGGTGCCAGCTGGCAAGGATCTTTTCATACGGCACGCCGGTATATTGCTGCATCAGCATCAAGTGATCGAGGCCGGTTGTCTCCTGCCTCTCAGCAATCCGGTCTGCGACAAACTCGGCGTCCCCCACCATTATGATGCCGCGCTTGTTGAGAAAATCGAACCAGTCACCTTCTTCATCCTCAGGTGTCATCTCTTCACCGATGTCGAGGTAGCCGTGCTTGGTCCATTCCCCTGCAGGGCGGGAGCCCCCCAGAAATTCGTAATATGCGTTGATCGCGGGGCGGATCGTGTTGATCGCTTCTTCCATGGTTTCGCCAACGTAGAAGGCCGTGCACACACCAACTCCCTCCCCCAAAGCCACCTCCCGCCCGGTGCGCGCAGCGAGCGCATCACGGTAGGGCTCCCAACAGGCACGCGTGCGTTTTGCCCCCGCCGCCATCGAAATAACGCCCCAGCCTTTTTCACCCGCCAGCTTGAATGTGGGTGGCGCGTTTGACATCAGCCACACGGGCGGATGCTCCTCCTGATAGGGGCGCGGGTGAACATACATTGCTTTATAGGTGCCGTCCGCGTCATGGTAGCGCGAATCCAAGGGCTCAAAAAAGCGATTGGTTTCTTTCCAGCCGGGCACGGGAAACTCATAAAATTCGCCCTTGTGGGTGAAAGCCTCGTTGGTCCAGGCCTTCAAGATCACCTCAAGGCTTTCTTGATAGAGACGCATCACCTTGCTGTTGTCGCGCCGGTCCGCATCGGGGTTGAACTGGATGGTCGAGCGTTCATTGATCCCCTTTGCGACGCCAAAATCGACCCGTCCCAGCGTCATGTTATCCAGCATTGCCACGTCTTCAGCCACACGCAGCGGGTGCCAGTCGGGAAGGATTATGGGTGAGGTGCCGACGCGCAGCTTTTTGCAATGCGCCGCCACGTGAGTGCACATTTGAACCGGATTGGGTGGCGCATTCATGTAACCGTTATGAGCAAAATGATGCTCTGTAAACCACGCGGTGGTGAAGCCGGCATCCTCGGCAAGGCTGCATTGCTCAAGGATCATCTCAAGTGTGCGGGGCCATGGGATCGTTTCACCAGGACTGAAATTTGCGATCAGGTCAAAACGCATGTGAGATCTCCCAATGGATTGACTTAGGGTTGGTTGAAAATAACACCAAAATTCAATCAGATTGAAATTTTCTGCAAAAATCAACTATAAACTTTTTCATGAACAAAGATCTCGCCCTGACCACCGCCAAACGCCTTGGTGGAGAAATCCGCGAAGTCCGCAAAGCGCGCGGGCTGACACTTGATGCATTGAGTGCGCAACTGTCCTGCTCGACCGCCTATCTCAGCCGCATCGAATTGGGCAGCGCACGGGTGTCTGATGCATTGCTGACGGAAATCAGCACAGCCTTGCAGGTGAGCGCGGGCTGGTTCGAGCCCAATCAAACAGGCGAAGGCCCGTTGGAGCGAAGTCACGTTGTTCGCGCAGAGAACCGCCGGCGATTGTCTGACATGTACACCCGCAGCGAGTCTGAGCTTGGGTTCCGAGACGAATTGCTGTCCAGCACGCTCTCGGGGCAATGCTATTTAATCTTGTCTCGCTTTGCGCCCGGAACGGGGGAGGCACCAGAACCGCTTGAAGGCTACGTGTTCGAAGGCGAGCAACACGCTATCGTTCTGACTGGGGAGGTCGAGCTGCGTCTCGGAGACGAGTTGATCGTTCTGCGTGAAGGTGACAGCTTTTCTTACCCTTCAATGATCGCCCACAGGTTCCGCAACCGAACCAATCAAGAAGCGACAATGGTTTGGGCCATGTCCCCCGTTCGGATCAGTTGGTAGTCGGTTGATATACCGACGAAGTAAATTTCACACCGGGTGTTCGGTTGCGGAAGCAGACGGCGGCTCAGCTGCAGCGACCTAGTGCTCCGTCTCGTACACGATCAGTTCGCCGGTCGCCCGAGCTTGCTTCCGCAGCGAATGGACTATGTTCGGGCGGCGACCGCGGTATCGCGAAGGAAAGACTTCTGATCAGTAGGTTTGGGACTCGCGTCCTCAAGGGATCGCCAAAGTCGCAACCAGCCAAACCCTAGGGTAGGGGCCGCTGATGGGGAAATTGTCCAGCCAAATGGGCTGCCCCAAGCCTGTCCGCGCGTATCGCTACCGAAAACGAGACTATTGCGCGCAGCTACCGAGAAAAGACAGAGTCAGTTAAGACATCGGGCGTTTCTTATGACCAGAAGACGTCGTCTTTGCTGATGTCGGAAACGGATGTTTTTCCGGCCAATCCCATGGTTGTCTTCAATTCCTGTTCGAGGATATTCAACAAAGAAGAGATTCCCTGCTGACCCATCGCACCAAGCGCATAGACCATCGCGCGGCCAAGAAGGACCCCGGATGCGCCAAGCGCGCGTGCGCGAAATATGTCCATTCCAGTGCGCACACCGGAATCCATCAACAACTCCACCTTGTCACCCACAGCATCTGCGATTTTTGGCAGCAAAGAAATCGAGCTTCCTGCGCCATCCAATTGGCGCCCGCCGTGGTTTGAGACGATGATTGTCTCGATGCCCATACCCGCGGCAATACGCGCGTCCTCGACATCCATGACACCTTTCAGGACAATCGGTCCGCCCCATTCTTTGCGGATCCAGTCTACGTCGTCCCAATCCAGTGCAGGGTCGACCATTTCCTTGGCCCAGACAAGCAGGCTGCTCAGATCATCCACGCCTTTCGCATGTCCAATTACATTGCCAAAGCCTTTATAGGGCGATGTCGCCATTTCGACGGCCCAACGCGGTTTGGTCGCAATGTTGAGCAAGTTCTTAAGGTTGGGGCGGATCGAGAGCTGGTTTTTCACATCTTTGTGGCGTTGACCAAGCATCGCCAAGTCCATGGTTACCACAAGATGGGAACACCCGGCGACTTTGGCACGATGGATAAGGTCGCGGACAAATTCGCGATCCTTGACCACATAAAGCTGAAACCAAAACGGCTTTCCTGTCGCCTCTTTGACCTGCTCGATTGAGCAAATAGACATCGTCGACAAAATGAACGGAACGCCAAAGTCACGCGCGGCTTTTGCAACCTTGATCTCGCCTCCTGCGTTTTGGATGCCAAGCATCCCAACAGGAGCAAAGGCCACTGGCAATTGGGCCGCCGCGCCTGACATCTTGGTGCTGGTATCGATATCCGTCACGTCAATTCCGACACGTTGACGAATGTTGATTCTGGCAAAATCGCTCTCGTTTTTTCTAAACGTCGTTTCCGAATAGGACCCCGATTCCGCATACTCATAAAACATCTTCGGAACCCGGCGCTGATACAGTGCACGGAAGTCTTCAACACATGTGATGGTTGGCATTTCCCGACCTCCTTACGCCATTCCGACCTGAACCTGATTTGGTCGCATATCATCTGGTCGAGACATCAGAATTTCAGTCAGATCAGATTTCAATGACACGTAATCGGGATCATCAAATAGGTTGCGCAGCTCATGGGGATCGCTCCAAAGGTCGTACATTTCACCAGCACCTGAGTTCAGATCTATGGTCAACTTAGCTGTCTTGCTGCGGACGGTTCGTAAGGACAAGCCAACACCGACGCGCCCTGGCAAAAGCTCCCATTCGCTCATCGCCGCGTCGCGCGTTCCATCGCCCGATATGACGTCCCGCATCGATCGTCCGTGGATTTCCATCAGGCTGTCTGCTCCGGCCCAGTCCATAAAAGTC
The DNA here is from genome assembly GCA_964352105.1 of uncultured Rhodobacterales bacterium. Classification (GTDB taxonomy): domain Bacteria; phylum Pseudomonadota; class Alphaproteobacteria; order Rhodobacterales; family Rhodobacteraceae; genus Litoreibacter. The sequence continues at coordinate 26,976 of CAYGQQ010000010.1, forward strand.
GCGCCAAGGTCCAGCGTCGAAAGGGGCTCAGAGCTGACTTTGCCTGCCGGAACGTCCGGCCCTTTCACGATGGCACGGACATTCAGCAGGCCTTCAAACGGCATTGGCCCTTTCAGCACCAACCCGTGATCCCCGAGCCAATCGCCATGGTCCGCTGTGTAGACAATATAGGTGTTGTCAGCCAATCCCTGCGCTTCAAGCTCGGCAATGATGCGGCCAACGGAATGGTCGATCAGAGAAAGCTGGCCAAAGGTGTTGGCGATGACCTCTCGCAGATGCGCATCCGAGATTTCAGGATAGCGCGAATAGCTTGTGCGGATTTCTGCGCCTTTTCCTTCGATCTTCGTCTCGACTGCGGCTTGGTGCCACCACGGGCGACCCTCAAAATTGCGGGTTCGGTGCTTTGGCAAATCAACGTCTTCGGGTCGATGCAAGGACGCCCATGGTTCCGGGCAATCAAACGGGTGGTGTGGATCCGGAAAGGACACCCACATGCAAAAGGGCTTGTCATGATCTTGTTTGATGAAATCAATCGCGCGATCCGCAATCCAAGTGGAGTTGTGCCACGCCACCGGAAGCTTCGAGGACCATACCTGAGGCGCACCATTGTGGTCGCGATGGCTTTCCCAAAGAAGTTTGTTTTTCTGCGCGCCGCGACCATCCCCATAATACCACTCCTCATAAGCCAGACCGGCGGGGGGCTTCTCTGGCAGCCACCAGTTGTGTCCGATGTGAACAAGCTCGGCATGATCGAACCCCATATACGGACCGCGCCATCCTTCGGGCACTTTGGCCGAACCGGGGATAGATTCCACCGTCTCGCTGTCACCGAACGTGTGATAGGTTGCGAAATGCGCTTTGCCGATCTTCGCAGTGTGATAGCCAGCGGCAGACAGGGACGCTGCAAACCCTTTTTCACCCAACTCGGGGTCCAGATCGATCCCGTTGTCATGCACGCCGTGGGTGCGTGGCAACAATCCCGTCAGGATAGAGGCCCGCGCTGGCTGACAGACGACGCAGGGCGTCACAACCGTTTCAAGGCTCGTGCCTTCCGCAGCAAGCATATCCAGATGAGGCGTGTAGACATTGCGCCCCCGAAACCCATAGCAATCGCCACGCTGTTGGTCAGAAGTGATGAAAAGAATGTTTGGGCGTGTCATGTTTTTTCTGCCTTTGGCTTGCGTAGAGAGAAGAAGATTACTGCCACAGCGCACAAGATGAATGCCGCCGCTATTGGGCTTTTGAGTAGAAAGAGGGGGTCGCCACCGGTTGCCGAAAACGCCTGACGCGCGGTTTCTTCAATACGTCCCCCCAGCACAAATCCGATGACGAACGGAAGCGGCGAGATCGCAAATCGCATCATGAAATAGCCCAAGATTCCAAATGCGAAGGCAAACCAGATCGCGCTCATCGAAGTTTCCTGGACGTAAAGAGATGCCAGCGTAAGAAGCAGTACGACGGGCAACAAATATTGCTTTGGGATGCGTACAAGCGCCCCAAGAGACCGCATGAGAAATCCGCCGACCGTCCAGTTCAGCAGGTTGGCCAGGATCATGGTGGTGAAAAGTCCAAAGGCGATCACAAGCTCAGGGTTCAGGTCGCTCGAGAACTTGAAGACAGCCGGGCCGGGGTTAAACCCTCCGATGGATTCCGCTGCCAGGATCAGGAACACGGCCGCGGTGTTACCGGGAATACCAAGAGACAGAACAGGGATTAGGTTCGCCCCCGAGACTGAGGAATTTGCGGCTTCGGTTGCGGCGATACCCTCGGGTGCACCTTGTCCAAACTCTGGGTCTTCAGGCCTTTTGTTTTTTGCGTGAATTCGTTTTCCGGTGGCGTAGCCAATCGTCGCAGCGAGCGTCGATCCCACACCGGGCAAGGCACCGATTGTGGTGCCGATAAGAGCTGACCGGCCGATATAGGGAAGGATCCGACGAATGTCTGCCCAAGGAAGGCGCTGGTCGCCTGTATCCTTGGCAACCTCAATCGTGCCTTTACTCCGGGTTTGGTTCCACAGGTTCTCAAGCTCGCCGAAAATCGCCCCGATGACGAGAACACCAATGACCGCTGCTGTGATGGGTATTCCATCGGAAAGCGCAGAGCTGCCGAAGCTTAGACGGGGATAAAAGTCTTCACCGGTCCCGATATACACGGCCAGAAGTCCAAGCCCACAGCTTAGAAGCCCTTTGGCCGCAGACCCTCCTACGACGGCTGCAATGAAGCTTAGCGATAGGATCAGAAGCGCAGTTTTTTCGGGAAGGTCCAAGTAGGATTCCACAAGGATCGCCAGAAACGGCGCGCAGACGATCAAAACAATGTCCGAAAACGTGTCACCCGAAACAGACGAGAAGTGTGAGATTCTAAGCGCCTTTCGGGCTTTCCCGGATTGCGCCATCGGATAGCCATCAAGCGTCGTCATATAGGCATCGGGCGTGCCGGGTGTGTTGAATAAGATCGCGGGCACGGCGCCCCCAACCGTTGATCCTTTCATCACGCCAATCAGGAACCCCAATACCGGCAACAGCGCATCGGAACTGAAGCCAAATACCGAGATCAGGATTGGTAACGAAATCGCCATCGCAATGACGCCACCCAAGCCGGGCGTCGCGCCAACGATGATCCCAAGGACTAGTCCGAACGCGACCATCATGACCGTGATGGAAATCGAAACGCCAAGGAACGCGAATGCTTCGGGCCCTTGGAAAACCGCCAAGATACCCAGCCAGATGTAGTCGAGCGTGCCCAAGTCAGTCATCAGACATCCCCATTCGGCGGCAGCAGCACATCATCAAATGGCAAATCATAAAGCAAGATGATCCCAGCGACGGCCACAAGCGCGATCAGCCCTGCGCCCCATGAAAGCCGCTGTTCTACAAATGCAGTCACGGCAAACACGATGAACCCACCGCCCAGCGCAAAACCTGTATATTTCCAAGGCACCGTGTCGCGCAGAAGTCTGTATTCATCCCCACTAAGCAGGCTGGCAGTTATGGGCCCCGCCCATCGCATCACGACAATCCCGATGACACCAATCAGGGTGATCGCACTAATGTAGTTCAGGTTGCTGCGAGAGGGATGGCTGGCATCGCCACCTCGTTCAAGCAAGAGCATCACGCCAGAGATCAGGATGAACACCGCCGCCACTGTTGGGGCGAGGCTATCCCCCACGATGTTTCTACCGCGCGACCGTTCGACCAGCCATGTGTCGGTGTCCATAGGAATCCAGACGAAGGCAATGATCAAAGCGAAGGCAATACAGCCCACACCCAGTGCCGTGGTGGCAGAGAGTTTTCGCATATCGGTCTCGCAATAAGGGTGAGAATGCCGGGCGGCATAAACGCCGCCCGATCTTCGTTTTCAGGCTTATTCAGATGCAGCGGCGATCAGCGCGCCCGAAGACTCGAAATCTTTCTGCACTGCTTCTTCAAGCTCGGCTCCCGAGATAACAACCGGGCCGCCAAACCCCTTGGTTATGAACGCGTTGGCCTTACCGCCTTCTGTCGTTACGACTTTGCCGATTGCAGCCGCAATCGCGTCACGTGCAGCCGGGTCCATCTCCGGGGGGCCAGCAAAAATGAACGAGATTTCGCTTACGAAGTCCACGCCATATTCCGACAAAAGAGGTGCATCCGGGGAGTTTTGCAGCGGTTCGCTGCGCGCGGAGGCCAATTCGACCATATCGCCAGCAGCAACAGCTTTCGCCTGAATGCCCGCACCAAAGCCAACATCCATGTCGCCCGCGTTCAACCCATTCATGACGTCTTTACCGCCTTTGACAGAGATAATATTGAAATTGACGCCGTTTTCTTTGCCGGTGACGTAAGCCATGTCACCCAGCATGCCGGTCATGACGCCAAAACGTATGTCCTCGCCGGCCTTTGCCGCTTCAATCACATCGCCCATTGTCTTCCAGCCCTTTGAGGCCAGTGCGACGACGCCCATTTGGGTTCCGGCAGTGGTGGTGATAGGGGTTACGTCCTTAGGGGTGCCAGCTTTTGCGGCCGCCATGTTGTAGCCGAGGGTTTCTGACACGATGATCGCAATCGCAGTGCCGTCAGCCGGTTCTTCCTTCAGCGCATTCACAGCGTTGAGGCCGCCTTTGCCGGTCACTTGCTCGGGGATAACTTGCCAACCGTGAAGGTCTTCCAGTTCTTCCGCGATCAGTCTGGCTTGGGTGTCGGCTCCTCCACCCGCAGCGAAAGCGATAATCATCTTGATGGGACCGGGTGGGGTCCAATCCTCGGCAAATGCGGTCGTAGATGTTCCGAGTATCGCAGCAGCGACCACCGCAGATTTTAGCAACTTCTTCATGTTTTCCTCCCTGAAGCGCAATTTTCTTCATTTCACTTGAAAAGCAATAAGGTGGAAAAGTCAACAATCATGTTGACTTTTCCACTAAAGCGACTGACTCTTGATTCATCAAAGAGGAACTCGGAAGATGACGAAATCCGCTGCAGAGGCGATTGCTCAGGGCTTACATATTCCTTTCCAGATTGCGCAGCTGCATTCTGCTTTAAGCACACAGGCAAAAGCGATAATTTCTCGGCACGGTGACTTGAACCTTGCCCAGTGGCGTATTGTTCGGTTGGTAGCGCTTGAAATTGCAAACACCACAACCTCGGTGCGCAAAAGCGCAGGCATCGACAAGAGCCAGTTCAGCAAGATGCTCAGTGTTCTTGAAGAAAAAGGATACGTTGTTCTGCGCCCGTTTGAGGAAGATAAACGTCAGCATCTTATTGAATTAACAGAAAAAGGTCGGACCGCTCATGACCGCCTCGGCCCTGTTTTGGAGGCAAGACAAGACCATCTGGTGAGGGCGCTTACGCCAGAGGAACAAGCAACTGTTCTAAAGGCAATCAAGCTTCTCTCTGACGCCGCACAGAAAACGGATTTCCCCGATCCACATGTGATCCCTGAAGATGCGTAGAAGATGAAGAATGCGCCCAATTTGCTAGTGATCCTTTCGGATCAACACCAAGCACGCGCCATGTCATGCGAGAACCATCCCGTCGTGCAAACACCAAACTTGGATGCGCTCGCGGCTCGCGGCACCCGCTTCACAAACGCCTATACGCCGTCTCCGATCTGCGTTCCAGCACGCGCGGCGTTTGCGACGGGTCGTCACGTACACGAGATCGGCAATTGGGACAACGCCATGCCCTATAAGGGTACACCGCGCGGATGGGGGCACGCTTTACAGGACAAAGGCGTGCGGGTGGAGTCTATCGGGAAGTTACACTACCGCCAGATCAGCGATGATGCAGGGTTCGATGTTCAACACATCCCAATGCATGTCGCGGATGGTGTTGGGATGGTTTGGGGCTCGATCCGTCGCGAAAAGGAACGTGTCTACAACAAAGATGTCCGCATGATGGGCGACACAATTGGGCCGGGGGAAAGCAGCTATACCAAGTATGATCGCAGCGTCACAGACCGGACCTGTGATTGGTTGTCAGACAATCAAGACAGCGCAACCCCTTGGTGCCTTTATGTTGGCCTCGTTGCGCCGCATCACCCTTTGATTTCGCCTCAGGCGTTCTATGACCTCTACCCGCTGGAAAAACTTCCACCAGATAAACTGCGCGTGCGCGATGGGTACGCGCAACATCCGTGGATCGAAAAAGTCGCCACCGCGATGGTCGCAGAGGATGGCTGGAAGGACGAAGAAGAACGAAAGAGAGCGATCGCCACATATTACGGGCTGACCAGCTATATGGACCACAATGTAGGACGGATTATCAAAGCCCTGAAGGACAGTGGGCACTTTGATGACACAACCGTAATTTATTCCAGTGACCATGGTGAAAACCTTGGCACCCGCGATCTGTGGGGCAAGATGAACATGTATGAGGAATCTGTAGCGATCCCACTGATCCTTGCCCCTGCGCCTGATCTGGTAAAAACCCCTCGCCCGACCTGCGCCACGACGACAAGCCTGTTGGACATCTCGGAAACGATTGTCGACCACTTTGATGCAGATCTGCCGGGCGATCGGCCCGGGCAATCCTTATATGATCTTGCCATGGACGAAGATGACACCAACAGGACGGTGATCAGCGAATACCACGCGATCGGGTCAGTATCAGCATGCTTCATGCTTCGAAAGGGCGACCTGAAACTCATTGAATATGTCGGGTTTGAGCCGGAACTGTTTAACCTCGCCGAGGATCCTGAAGAACTGACCAATCAAGCGCAAAACCCTGCATACGCGAACGATCTGACCAGGATGCAAAACGAACTGCGCCAGATTTGCGATCCCGAAGCCGTCAATGCGCAAGCGTTTAAGGACCAGGACGCGATGATTGAAGCCTATGGCGGCAGGGAGATCGCATCGAAACTTGGCGCACCGTCATCAACGCCACCGCCCGCCACCTAAGCGGTGCTTGGCCTCAATCTAACGACGGGATCTACCGAGGCGCATCTCATGCGGAGCTCCGAAGGCACTTCGGGCGATCACGTTTCCGCTTCATCTAAATGATCCGATTACCGCATGACAGACATGAAATCAAAAGCGCTCCATCTGGCCCTGATCCTGGGAGCCGCGTTATTTGGTGCCCTTGCAGCACGCGCAATGAACTGGCCCATCCCGTTTCTTTTGGGAAGTCTGGTGGCAACTGCGGTTCTGGCATTGACGTTGGTCGCACGCACGAACAAACCCGTGTTCTTTCCAAAGCCCTTGCGGGAAGTGTTCATTGCTGTGATCGGCACGATGATTGGCACTACCTTCACACCGGACGTGTTGTCCTTCGTACCAACACTGGCCATCACCCTATGCGGCATGATGGTTTTCGTGGTTCTTGCTCAAGCGTCAAACTACGTCATTTTCCATCGCTTAGGCGGCTATGACCCGCCCACCGCCTTCTATGCGGCAATGCCGGGCGGGTTCATCGAAGCCGTGGAGCTGGGCGCCAAAGCGGGCGGCGATGTCGAGACGTTGAGCATTCAGCATTTTGTGCGCATCGTTCTGGTGATCCTCATCGTTCCCATGCTTTTTCTTGTGGCAACAGGAGAGATCGTTGGAGGCACCGTAAACCAGCCCCTTGAAATAGCTCCTTCCGAGTGGCGGGACTGGGTGTTGGTGGGTGCCATTGTCCCGGTTGGGATTCTGGTCGGCAAACTCTTTCATTTGCCAGCGGCACCATTGATCGGCCCATTGGTGCTTACAGCAATTCTTCAGTCTACTGCCGCGATTGATTTGCACGGGCCGCCTGTGCTTCTCAATCTGGCTCAGTTGTTTGTCGGCGCAAGCCTAGGGGCACAGTTTGCCAAAACCACACCACGGGACTTGATCACGGCACTGGCGCTGGGCGTTGTCTCGGCAGTGGTGACGCTGACCATTGCGTCTGGGCTTGCGGTGCTGTTGGGACCATTCGTCCCTCTGTCATTCAAGGCGTTGCTGATCAGCTTTGCGCCGGGCGGGATCACCGAAATGAGCCTTGTTGCGCTAAGTCTCGGTGTCAGTCCGGTCGTCGTTGTCACCCATCACCTTTTTCGTATATTGTTCACTGTGGGCATCGCAGGGATCCTGTTCAAACGGCTTGGCAAGCGCTTGTCCGGATCCTAAGTTCAGCGCATGCATGCCGATCCCGAAAAGAAGAGTTGTTGCAGTCCGTCGCGGGAGCCAGATACCAACTCTCCAATGGCCGCGCCAGTTATTGCTGGCGGACGGCGTGTCGCGGCCAATGCGGTCCGTATTCCTGGCGGCAGATCGCTGACGGGCACCAGCCACCCCGAAATCCCGAATGACGGCGAAGAGCCGATCCGCAACACGCGCGTGAAACCTTTCCTCATCGGCGCAACGACCGTCACGAACGCACAATTTGCTGAGTTTGTCGACGAGACGGACTTTGTGACCGAAGCCGAACGCTTCGGTTGGTCTTTCGTGTTTTGGGCGCAGGTCGCAGAAAGCGTCGGCCCGACGATGGGTGTAAAGGATGTCGATTGGTGGCGGCGTGTGGACGGTGCCAATTGGCGCGACATCAACGGCCCGGGCACCATGGCGGCAGCGTGGGATCCAGACCACCCCGCCGTTCACATCTCCTGGAACGACGCGCAGGCTTATGCCCGCTGGGCCGGCGGCCGCCTTCCAACCGAGGTTGAATGGGAGCACGCTGCCCGTGGCGGACTTGCAGACGTGCGCTTCCCCTGGGGAGACCAAGAGCCCAACGATACGAGCTTCCAACCCTGCAATATCTGGCAAGGCGAATTTCCAAAGACCAATACGGCAAAGGACGGATTTGTAACCACCGCTCCAGCCCAACATTACGCGCCAAACGGCTATGGTCTTTACAATGTCGTTGGCAATGTCTGGGAATGGACAGCGGATACCTATCGTATCAAGTCGTTGAAACGGCACGTGCGCGATCGCCTCTCAACGATGAAGGGCTACCGACTGTCCAAGGGCGGTTCGTTTCTGTGTCACGCGTCTTATTGCTACCGCTACAGAATCGCAGCGCGGTCAGGAACCTCGCCCGACAGCACCACAACCCACCAAGGGTTCCGAATGGTTTGGCCAGACGGGGAATAGCCAAAGGCTGATATGTCCCGCACGGAACCAATTCGACCAAACAATAATATTGCATCCAAATTAAAGGGGAGGTTCAACGGCCGTGACGCAGCGCAAGGTGCGCGTGGTCAATAGTCGAACCTTCACCGGCTATGCCTGCGACCTCTCGGAACGCGCGGCGCTGTTATCACGCCCGGCGCTGGCAAGATCATCTTCACGACCTCGCTTCCGCTGCTACTAAGGCGGCATCACCGCGGGCCGCTGGGGCACCCCAGACGACCTCAAAGGCCCGGCCGTTTTCGTAGCCTCAGACACCACAAACAAAGTGAACGGCCACATGACGCTAGTTGTTGGCAGCAGAACTCGGCATTCAGGCGTGTTCCTTTTTCTTAATCTGGCGCTTTTCGGAAGGTGCTGCATCGCCGTACGGGATGTTCAGTCCACCGTAGCGGCGCGCACGGATGTTGCACTGCTCGGCATTCCCCCCAAAGCCTTCCAGCATGCACAAGCGGGACCCGTATTCGGCCTCAAGTGTCGCTGCCTAATCCGTGACAAAATGTTGATAATTATACGTTTTCAGGAATTTCTCGACCCATAGACCACAGGTGTAACGCCCGGCTTTTTCGTTGGTAGCGTATGGTTTGCACCGTTGATCTTATCGCCATTGACCACATTCGTGCGAGGCACAAGGAACAAGTCACCAAAGTTGTCTGCACAGACCGCACTCAGCCCCGCGTCAGCCTGCACGCGATTGAACAAAATGACATTCCGCCCGCGATCGCGGCATGTTCTCGCTAGCTTGGAGGGCAAAAGCGCGGAGCTGATGATGACAGCCTCGACATCACTTTTGAGAACCTGTTCCATGATGTCGTCGACCGAGCCCTGAGGCGGGACCATATGAACGACAATATCGAAATCGCGGCTGTAGCCCTGCTATGCAAAGCGTTCCAACATATCCGAATAGAATGGGTTCTGAATATCGCCTACGACAATCGCAATTGCGCGCCGGCCCTGTTTGCCCCGCTTGCGTGCGCCGCGTGGCACATAGCCGAGTTTGGAGGCTTTGGATAGAATACGGTCCCTCAGAGGCTGCGACATCGGCGCGTTCGCACGGAACGCGCGCGACACGCTGGCTGGGGACACGCCACAGCTTGTGGCAACTTCATTGGCAGTAATTTTCACGCAGTCACATTGGCATAGAATTTTGCGGGACGATACATCCTCAAACGTGATAATTCCCCAAGCATTAGGGAGCCTGATTCAAGGTTTCTCCCGTAAAGGCGGCCGCGAACCTGCGCTGCAGCGTCGGTAAATTTGAAACCTAAACCAAACAAAAGCATCCCTGTTACAAAACTGTCGATTCTCACCTCTACGCTCCTTCCGTCAGGACCCACGTCGGGTCCCAGCAGGAGTCGAGAAATGTCCCAAATTGAGTATGATGAGCTGTCTTTTGATGATGAAGACGAACTGAAATTCCCCCGCCCAACAACCCATGGATTCGACCAGGTCGTTGAAAGCGCCATTTCGCGGCGCGGCTTTCTGGGCGGCGCATTGGCGTTCGGCTCAGGTGCCGCTGCGATGAGCACAGGCCTGTTGTCCGGAACAGCCGTTCAAGCGCAGCAAACCTCGCGTTTTGCGTTCGACCAACTGGCACCTCAGACCGATGGAACCGTGCATGTTCCCGGTGGCTACAACTGGGATGTGCTCGTGCGTTGGGGCGATCCGCTCTTCTCCGATGCGCCTGCATTTGATCCGGCGTCGGGTGTTCCGACCGAAGGCTCTGACCGGGTCTTTGGCGAGAACACCGACGGTATGGAGCTGTTCCTCGTCGGCGATACCGAATTGCTGGTCGTGAATTCCGAATATGTAAATGCCAAGATCAACCTGCCCGCCGAACAGGAAGGCAAGCCCATCTCTGCCGATGATGTTGTGCGTTTGCAGAACTTCCAAGGCGTGACTGTCATGGAAGTAACCGAAGGCGTCAATGGATGGGAGGTTGTCGTCGACAGCCCGTTCAATCGCCGCATCAACCACCGCTCCCCGATGGTGATCGACGGACCGGCGGCAGGGCATGATTTGCTCAAGACATCCGCTGACGCGACAGGCACGCAATCGCTTGGCACGTTCAACAATTGCGGCTCCGGGCGGACACCGTGGGGCACTTACCTGACCTGCGAGGAAAACTTCAACGGCTATTTCGGCACCACCGAAGAGCTATCTCTGGACGAAACAACCGCCGCTGGTTTCGCGCGCTACGGGGTCAGTACAAAGGTCGATCCGGGCCGCTACAACTATCACGGTTTCGATGCGCGCTTCGATCTGTCGAAAGAACCAAACGAGCCGCATCGTGCGGGCTATATCGTTGAAATTGATCCAAAAGACCCTGTTTCTGCGCCGATCAAACGCACAGCTCTTGGCCGTTTCAAGCATGAAAACGCGGCCTCTGTCGTCACACCTGATGGCCGCGTTGTGGTCTATATGGGCGATGATGAGCGTGGTGAATACATGTATAAATGGGTCAGCCGCGACGTTTACACACCGGGCGGTGATACCTCGACCCTGCTGAGCGAAGGCCAGTTGTTCGTTGCCAAGTTCAACGACGACATGACGGGCACTTGGATCGCTTTGACGCCCGAAGACACTGGCATGTCTGAGGCCGAGATTGCGATTTTCACCCGGATAGCGGCCACGCAGGTTAGCGCCACGACCATGGACCGGCCCGAGTGGATCGCCGTTAACCCAACGTCGATTGAAGCCTATTGCTGCCTGACCAACAATTCCCGTCGGGGCGCTAAAAACGACGACGGTTCGCCGCGCACCAATGCCGCCGGGGAGCCGATGGTTCCGAACGCGCCAAACCCGCGTGAAATCAACAACTATGGCCAGATCGTCCGCTGGCGTCCTCACAATGCTGATCACGCCGCCTCTACCTTCGATTGGGACCTCTATGTAATGGCGGGCAACCCAACGGTTCACACCGATGGGCTTTACGCAGGGACAGCCAATATCAACGCGGGCAACCTGTTTAACTCGCCCGATGGCATGGTGATCGACAGCACTGGCCTGATCTGGATCCAGACAGACGGCAATGACGACAACGAGGGCGACTTCCTTGGCATGGGTAACAACCAGATGCTGGCTGGCGACCCCGTCACTGGCGAGATTCGCCGCTTCATGACAGGGCCAAATGGCTCTGAAGTGACGGGCCTGACATGGTCGGCTGACCGCCGTACGATGTTCGTTGGCATCCAACACCCTGGTGCGCCATTTCCTGATGGCGAAGGGGCACTTCCGCGTTCGTCCATTGTGACGATCAAGCGCGCGGACAATGCGCTGCTGGGTTAAATCAAAAAATGTCTCAGGCGGGCTTGTTCGCCTGAGACACCTCTGCCGACCTCCTGGTTCGAAGACGTGACAATTGCGATGGTATCTCAATAGTTGCATTTGCAACCAAATGCGCTAAAACTGCCGTATGGACGACTTCGACCTAAAAGACTTCACGCCCTATCTGTTGAATCTCGCCGCAGAGACATCCAGCGCGGGCTTCCAAACCTATTACAAAAGCCGCTACGGGATGCTGCGAACAGAATGGCGCGTGCTGTTCCACCTTGGCCGCTATGGATCGATGACCGCAAAGGACATCTGCCATCGCGCCCGGATTCACAAAACCAAAGTCAGCCGCGCCGTGTCGGCCCTGCAAGACAAACGTTTTCTCGCCCGCAAGGAACAAACTGGCGACCGCCGTCTTGAGACATTGTATCTGACTGCATCGGGCAAGACGGTGTTCCAAGACCTTTACGGCGAGGCCGCCCGGTTCGAGCAGGAATTAATGGGTCAGTTTTCCGATCAGGAGCGTCAAATTTTGGGCAAATGCCTGACCCGCATAGCGCAGCTATAACATCCAAAAAACGGCTTGTTAGTTACAAATACAACCATTAGGCAAAGTTAGTTGCAAAGGAAACCACTATGAATAGGCAAACGGAAATTCCGTCGCTGACCTCAGCGGCCACCCAGGTTGGAACCTCGGAAGGATATATGCCGGGCTTTGGGAACGACTTTGAGACGGAAGCATTGCCGGGTGCTTTGCCGCAGGGAATGAACTCCCCCCAGAAAGTGAACTATGGTCTCTATGGGGAGCAGCTTTCCGGCACCGCTTTCACTGCGCCCAGCCATCAAAATGAGCGCACTTGGTGTTACCGCATTAGGCCCTCCGTCAAGCACACGCACCGGTTTGAAAAGATCGATCTGCCATACTGGAAATCCGCCCCGCATATCGACCCCGATGTGACTTCCCTTGGGCAATATCGCTGGGACCCGGTGCCGCATTCAGATCAAGCGCTGACATGGTTGACGGGCATGCGCACGATGACAACCGCCGGCGATGTAAATACGCAGATCGGTATGGCGAGCCATGTTTATCTGGTCACCGCAAGCATGGCGGACAGCTATTTCTACTCTGCTGACAGTGAGCTTTTGGTTGTCCCACAGGAAGGCCGCCTGCGCTTCGCGACAGAGCTTGGCGTGATCGATATCGAACCGCAGGAAATCGCCGTCATACCACGCGGTCTGGTCTACCGGGTCGAAGTTCTGGAAGGCCCTGCGCGTGGCTTTGTTTGTGAAAATTACGGCCAAAAGTTTGCGCTGCCGGGCCGTGGCCCTATCGGCGCAAATTGTATGGCCAATCCGCGGGATTTCAAAACCCCGGTGGCGGCATTTGAAGACCGGGAAACACCCTCAACCGTGACCGTAAAATGGGCCGGTCAATTCCATGAAACCAAGATCGGTCATAGCCCACTGGATGTTGTCGCCTGGCACGGCAATTACGCGCCCTGCAAATACGACCTGCTTACTTATTGCCCGGTTGGGGCGATCCTGTTTGACCACCCCGATCCATCAATTTTCACCGTGTTAACAGCACCTTCAGGTGTCGAAGGCACCGCCAATATCGACTTTGTGCTGTTCCGGGATCGGTGGATGGTGGCCGAGGATACCTTCCGGCCACCGTGGTACCACAAGAACGTCATGTCAGAGCTGATGGGTAATATTTTCGGGATCTATGACGCGAAACCGAAAGGCTTCGTTCCGGGCGGTATGAGCCTGCACAACATGATGCTGCCCCATGGCCCGGATAAGAACGCTTTTGAAGGCGCGTCAAACGCCGAACTGAAGGCCGAAAAACTTGAAAACACGATGTCGTTCATGTTTGAGACCAGGTTCCCGCAACATCTGACCCAATTCGCGGCCAAAGAGGCCCCGTTGCAGGACGATTACATCGATTGCTGGGCCGATATCGAGAAGAAATTTGACGGCACACCGGGGCGGAAATAACGCGATGGCCTTGATGAAAAGCTGGGTCGCAGAGGCCAATGACCCACATACGCCATTTCCGCTCAATAACCTGCCATATGGGGTTATCGACACAGGTGACCCGAGAACTGATTTCTGCGCAACGGCAATCGGTGATCAGATCCTAAATCTCGCCGTCTTGGGGGATGAGGGCATTCTGCGGCCGCGTCTGTCATTTGATGAGAGCTTTGAGCTTCCGCCGCAAACCATGCGAACGCAGTGGAATGGGTTCATGATGATGGCGAATTGGGACGCGTATCGCGCCGCTCTGATCGATCTTCTCGCCGAAAGTGGCACCTCTACCCTCCGCGATAACTCTGATTTGCGGGCGAAGGCATTTACACCGTTGTCGGAGGCGAAACTAACCTGGCCGTTCCGTGTCTCCGAATACACCGATTTTTATGCAGGCCGTCACCATGCGACCAATGTCGGAACAATGTTTCGGGGGCCAGAGAACGCCCTGCCGCCGAACTGGCTGCATATGCCGATTGGCTATAACGGGCGGGCCTCATCCGTGGTGTTGTCCGGTACAGATATTCGCAGGCCTTGGGGTCAGCTCAAGGGCCCCGACGACACGGTTCCTTACATGGGACCCACCGCACGTTTCGATATAGAACTGGAGCTTGGTGCTGTCGTCGGGCGTGCCAGCGATGCGCCTTTGACTGTTGCAGAAGCGGACGCAAATATCTTTGGCTACGTTTTGCTCAACGACTGGTCCGCGCGCGATATTCAGGCATGGGAGTACCAGCCGCTCGGCCCGTTTCAGGCCAAGGCGACTGCCACCTCGATCAGTCCTTGGGTCGTGCCTGCCGCTGCTCTCAGACCGTTTCGTGTTAAATCCCCCCCGCGCGAACTGCCATTATTGGAACACCTTAAGGATGATGGTCCGATGCATTACGATATCGACCTGTCCGTGACCCTTGCACCCAAGGACAAGCCCGCCTCCACCATCGCGCAGACCAATGCGCGGGAGCTTTATTATTCCGCCGCGCAGCAGCTTGCGCATCACAGCACCTGTGGTTGCCCGATGCGGGTAGGGGACCTTCTGGGCTCGGGCACTATTTCCGGCCCGACCAAAGACAGTCGCGGCTCGCTGCTAGAGCTGAGCTGGGGTGGACAAGAGCCGATCACGCTGGAGACAGGCGAGCGCCGCAGCTTCATCGAAGATGGTGACACGTTTACCCTGACAGGTGCGGCCCGCGGGGACGGATATACTATCGGATTTGGCGATTGCGTCGGTCGCGTGCTGCCCGCTTTGGCGGATCCCTATGATCGCACCAGTTGAAATCAGGAGTTTCGCATGAGCAAAGCATTCGCGTCCCAAGGCGATTTGACGGAAAAGAAGATCACTTTCGACGAGGTAGGTCGCGATCTCTGGGCCTTTACGGCTGAGGGGGACCCGAACTCTGGGGTGATCATCGGCGATGACAGCGTCATGATTGTGGAGGCACAGGCAACGCCGCGCTTGGCCGAAAAAGTCATCGAGCGCGTGCGCAGCGTCACCGACAAGCCCATCACGCATCTGGTATTGACCCACTACCACGCCGTGCGGGTACTAGGGGCCTCGGCCTACGGCGCGGGTCAGATCATCATGTCAGATGTCGCCCGAAGCATGGTTGAAGAGCGCGGTCAGGAGGATTGGGACAGCGAGTTTCAGCGTTTCCCACGCCTCTTTGAAGGCCATGAGAGCATACCGGGTCTGACCTATCCAACAACGACGTTCAGTGACGCCATGACCATCTATCTAGGCAAGCGCCGCGTGGACATTAAACATATCGGTCGGGCGCATACCGCAGGCGATGCAGTGATCCATGTGCCGGATGAAAACGTGATGTTTACCGGCGATATCGTCGAGGATCACTCCGCCTGTTATTGCGGCGACGGGTATTTCGGCGACTGGGGCGGCACGCTTGATGCGATCAAAACCTTCGATGTGGACGCTATCGCGCCCGGTCGCGGCAACGCGCTGGTGGGCAAGGCTGCCGTGGAGCGAGCGATCGAGAGCACGCGGGATTTTGTGAACAGCACCTACGCGCCTGCTGCCCGCGTGGCCGCGCGGGGTGGCCCGCTGAAGGAGGCATGGGACGCTGTCCGCGCAGAATGCGACCCAAAGTTCAAAGATTATGCCATCTACGAGCACTGCCTGCCTTTCAACGTCTCGCGCGCCTTTGACGAGGCGCGTGGCATCGCGCACCCGCGCATCTGGACCGACAAACGCGATCTGGAAATGTGGGCGGCCCTTCAGGGGTAAGGCACGCAAATCAAGAGAGGCCACGATGGCAGCATCTCGATACAAAACCGCGTTCACCCTCTATCCTTACCGAGTGGTGGCTGCGCAATCTGCGGGTGCGCAGCGGCACCCGGTTGTAATCGTTGGCGGCGGGCCTGTTGGTCTGTCGCTTGCGCTTGATCTGGGCAAAAGTGGCACGCCCGTTTTGCTTTTGGATGATCATGAAGGCCCTGGTCTTGGCTCAAAAGCGATCTGTTTTGCCAAGCGGACGCTCGACATTGCCACGCGCCTTGGTGCGGGGGCTCAAATGGTCAACAAAGGCGTCGTGTGGAATGTTGGACGGGTTTTTCACGGCAAAGGAAAAGTTTTCGAATTCAACCTTCTGCCGGAAACTGGCCACCGGAATCCCGCCTTCATCAACTTGCAGCAGCCCTATTTCGAACAAAACCTCTTTGAGGCTATCGTTGAGGCGCAGAAAGACGGTGCTCCGATTGAAATACGCGGGGGCAATCAGCTTATCTCGCTGACGGCCCACGATGATTTTGTGACGTTGGAGGTCGACACGCCTGATGGGTACTACACCTTGGAAGCCGATTGGTTAGTCGCCTGCGACGGCGCACGCTCTGCCACGCGAGATATGCTTGGCCTGACCTTCGATGGGCGGGTGTTTGAGGACAACTTTCTGATCGCGGACGTCAAGATGAAAGCCGATTTCCCGACGGAGCGATGGTTCTGGTTTGAGCCACCGTTTGAAGGCGCTGGGCAATCTGCCTTGCTGCATAAACAGCCAGATGACATCTGGCGGATCGATTTTCAGCTGGGCTGGGATATCGATCGAGAGGCAGAGCTTGACCCGGTCCGTATACGCACCCGCGTCGATGCGATGTTGTCCAGTCAAACCGGGACGGTCCCTGCCTACGAGCTTGAATGGACCTCGATCTATACGTTCCAATGCCGCCGGATGGACCGCTTCCGTCACGGGCCGGTCCTGTTTGCAGGTGACAGCGCGCATCAGGTCTCTCCCTTTGGTGCGCGCGGGGCCAATTCCGGTGTGCAGGACGCGGATAATCTGGGCTGGAAACTTGATCTGGTTCTCAAAGACCTCGCGGATGAAGGGTTGCTGGACAGCTACGCAACGGAGCGGGAGTTTGCTGCAGATGAAAACATCCTGAACTCTTCCCGTGCGACGGATTTCATGACACCGAAATCGGAGATCAGCCAAATCTTCCGAAACGCCGTTCTGGACATGGCGGCCCGCGCGCCGTTCGCCCGTCCGCTTGTCAATTCAGGCCGCTTGTCGGTGCCTTGCACCTATGACGGGTTTGATCATTTTGGTGAAGACGCCTTGGAGGGCCCCGACCGCACACGGCCCGGTTCCGCTTGCCCGGATGCGCCCGTCGGCGATGGCTTCCTTCTCGACCATCTGACCGGTGCGTTTACCTTGCTGGCCATCGGTGGGCATGCACCGGACCCGATTTCAGCCCACGGAATAACTGCGCATGTGCTCCACATCTCCGATGCCTCTCCCGAATTGGCTGAGCGTTATTTGGGTGCGGCCATCCAAGCAATCTACTTGATCCGACCAGACCAGCACGTCATCGCCCGCTGGTCGCAATTTGACGAAACCAAAATCGCCAGCGCAATCGGGATCGCCATTGGAAAGGACACTGCATGAGCTTGAACCTTGATCCAAATATCATTGACCCAGACGGGTTCTATCAGCAGCTTCTTGATGCGCATGAAGGGCTCAACAAGGACGAAAGCGATGCCTATAACGCCCGCCTTATCCTGATATTGGCGAACCATATCGGCGACCGGGCGATCCTCCGTGCCGCATTGGAGGCCGCGAAATAGCCTCCGTCGCGGTTCCCGCGGCCCAGCAGACCAACCCATATGCGCCTCCGCAGGCTTTTGCTTCACAAATCCACCGCCTTGGTGTCAAATCCGATGCAACAGGCGGGGGGCGCGCATGATCCAACTCTTTGCAACCGTGACGGGGCAAATCTTGACTCTTTTTGCGCGGTTTATCACGGCGGCGCGGGCTGATTGGCGCGGGATCGAACCTGTTCGCAGGCAACGCATCTACTTTGCAAATCACACCTCCAATGCGGATATGCCGCTTATCTGGACGGTCCTGCCGCCAGCATTGCGGCGCGAAACCCGTCCCGTGGCTGCCGCAGATTACTGGTTGAAAAGCAAGCTGCGCGCATTTGCAGGGCGGGATGTTTTTCAGGCAATTCTTATCGACCGGCGGGCGGAACATCGCACCGAAGACCCAATTGCGAAGATTGTGGACGCGCTGGACGAAGGCTCTTCGATCATTATTTTCCCCGAAGGTGGGCGCAATATGACCGATGACCCGCTGTTGCCATTCAAGGCGGGAATTTTTAACATCGCCAGCGCGCGCCCCGAAGTTGATCTGGTGCCAACCTGGGTCGACAATATCTCCAACATCATGCCGAAGGGGGAGGTTATTCCGGTCCCACTGGCCTGCACCGTGATTTTCGGAGAACCACTGCACCTTAACGAGGGCGAAGAAATCGCGCCGTTCCTGACGCGATGTAGTGATGCGCTTGGCGCACTGAACCCGGCGCAGTCCGGAGGAATGGAATGACCCAAACCTCTGCCGATCTTGTACTGCTTTTCGCCGCCGTCGTAGGCTTGTTGTTCATCGCGACAATCGCGGGAGAGATCCTTCGGGTCCGAAATACCGACGGCAGCCCGGTGGTCGATACATTCGTCACGCGGGTGCATTCGTGGTGGGCCATGGTCGCCATTCTTGCCTTGGCACTGATTTCTGGCGGGGTCGCCATTGTGGTACTTTTCGCCTTCGCGTCCTTCGCTGCGTTGCGGGAATTTCTGACCCTGACCCAGAAAACCCGCGCCGATCATTGGGCCTTGGTGGCCAGTTTCTACGTCGTCCTGCCGACGCAATACATCCTGATCTGGTGGGGCCAGGAGGGGTTGTTTACCTCCTTCATCCCGGTCTACGCGTTCTTGCTGCTGCCGATCTTGTCGATGCTACGCGGAGCAGGCGCATCGTTCCTGTCCCGCATATCAGAGACTCAATGGGCACTGATGATCTGCGTGTTCTGCGCGAGCCACGTGCCTGCGCTCATGGTATTGGATATCGACGGATACGGCGAACGCAACGTCTTGCTGATCGCGTTTCTGGTCTTGGTTGTCCAGCTTGGCGACCTGATGGAATATTTCGCAGGACGCCGGTTTGGACGCACGCGCGTTGCCGGGAAGATCTCGCGCAAAACTTGGGAGGGGATCGGTTGCGGCTTCGCGTTCGCCGTCCTAGTTGGCGGGCTTCTCAGTTGGATCACACCGTTTGGAGTGCTCTGGTCGGGCCTTTATGCGGGGATTGCGTTCATGGTTGGCGTCGGCGGCGCTTTGGTCCTGTCAGCGATCAAACATGACCGCGGCGTGCGCAACTGGGGCCACCTGATCCCGGGGCAAGGTGGATTTGTCGATCAACTGGATTCGGTATTTTTCGCGGCCCCGGTGTTTTTCTATATGACGCGATATTTTTGGGTTTGACCGATGGTGCCAATCAACCAAAGCCGTCAAAGAAACCGCCGAACCCGTCGAAGATACTCGTCATAGAGTTGAGGATTGAGATCAGCAAAACGAGCCCGCAGATCAGCATGACGACCCAGGACACCCACTGAAACGCGATCGCGCCGATGCCCAGACCAACGGCATAAACCGCAGGTTTCCGATCTTCGTGTCGGATCAATCCGAAGAGCCCCAGTATAACAGCAAGCGCGCCACCAGCTGCCCCGACTATCCTGAGAATGCGATCGTAGTCGATAAATTCCGGTTTCGGCTCCGCGGTGGGCAGTGGGGTGCCGGTGACCTTGGCAATGGCTGCGTTTTTGATATCGCCAGCGATTTCACCAATCGTTACACCGATTTCCTGCTGAGGATTAAACGGCCCGCCAAAATGGTGCACCAAAATAATCAGAAGCGCTGCAGCGCCAACAAAGAAAGCGGCCATGCCAGCGACAGAATTACGCGGTGTTTCAAGCGTTGTGGACATCTAGCACCTCTGCAATAGCGGTTGTTGCAGACGTTTTCGCGGGTTTTAGCGGCAGAATTATGACGTTAACTATTTAAGTGGGAGGCCGGGTCGGGTGTCAGTGCGTCCAGACGCCCCGACGATTGGTCGCGAAATTATCGCCATACCCACCGGGGCGAATATTTGCTTTTCGCTTTTTAGGGTCCTGCACGACGGCCTCGATCTTGTGATCCTTGGCATATTCCAACGCGGCCTCTTTGGTATCAAACTGCAATGTCACTTGTGATTGCATATCCCCGGAAGATGTCCAGCCCATCAGCGGATCAACTTCGCGCGCGCTTTCAGGGGCAAATTCCAGCACCCAGCCTTTGGTCTTTGCCTGACCGGAAGACATTGCTGTTCGTGCCGGCTGATAAATGCGTGCGCGCATGGTCGGATCTCCTGAAACTTGGGTGTATATATCCCTCTCCTGACGAGACTTGGCAAGAGGACAGATTGCCCGACTTGAAGGTCGCTCAAAACAGGTCATCTTAGAAGGGTCCTAAGGAATCGCGCCATGCACAACAATTCGCCTGAATCCATGCCCGAACAGCAGCCCATCCTCAGCCACCCGGCTCCGGACGTGAAATCGCGCGAAAAGCTGGAAGGCGGCGTAGCGTTTCGCTTGCAAACAGAATTTGAGCCGGCGGGCGACCAACCAACCGCCATCAAGGAGCTGAAGGCAGGTGTTCTCAGCGGGGAGCGTGATCAGGTTCTTCTTGGGGCAACCGGCACTGGCAAGACCTTCACGATGGCCAAACTGATCGAGGAAACCCAGCGCCCAGCGATCATCCTGGCCCCCAACAAGACCCTCGCCGCCCAGCTTTATGGGGAGTTCAAAGGCTTCTTTCCGGACAACGCGGTGGAGTATTTCGTCAGTTACTACGACTACTACCAGCCGGAGGCCTACGTCGCGCGGTCCGACACCTATATCGAGAAAGAAAGCCAGATTAACGAGCAGATCGACAGGATGCGCCATTCGGCCACCCGCGCACTTCTCGAACGCGATGACGTGATCATCGTGGCCTCTGTGTCTTGCATCTACGGTATCGGCTCGGTGGAGACTTACGGGGCAATGACCCAAGACCTGCACGCGGGTCAGGAATATGATCAGCGCAAGGTCATGGCTGATCTGATCGCGCAGCAATACCGCCGCAATGATCAGGCGTTTCAGCGTGGCACATTCCGGGTTCGGGGCGATTCACTTGAGGTCTGGCCCGCCCATTTGGATGACCGCGCCTGGCGGCTGTCCTTCTTCGGCGAGGAACTGGAGAAGATTGTCGAATTTGACCCGCTGACGGGCCAGAAAACTGACGATTTTGAACGTGTTCGGATCTACGCCAACTCGCATTACGTGACCCCGCGCCCGACCATGCAACAGGCCATCAAAGGCATCAAGAATGAGCTCGCTCAGCGCCTCCCGCAGCTTGTCGACGAGGGGAAATTGCTTGAAGCGCAACGCCTTGAGCAGCGCACAAATTTCGATCTGGAGATGCTGGAGGCCACCGGCGTCTGCAACGGGATTGAGAACTATTCGCGCTACCTGACGGGCCGCGCTCCGGGGGAGCCGCCCCCCACATTGTTCGAATTTATCCCAGACCATGCCATTGTTTTTGCGGACGAATCCCATGTTTCTGTCCCGCAGATCGGCGGCATGTATCGCGGTGACTACCGGCGTAAATTCACGCTGGCAGAACATGGCTTCCGCCTGCCGTCCTGCATGGACAACCGTCCGCTGAAGTTCGAAGAATGGGACGCGATGCGGCCGCAATCCGTCTTCGTCTCCGCGACGCCCGCTGCGTGGGAAATTGAGCAATCGGGCGGCGTCTTCGTCGAACAGGTGATCCGCCCAACAGGCCTTCTGGACCCCGTGATCGAGATCAGGCCAGTGGAAACGCAGGTCGATGATGTCATGGACGAAATTCGCAAGGTCTCGGCGCAGGGGTACCGTACATTGGTAACCACGTTAACC
This sequence comes from uncultured Rhodobacterales bacterium, assembly GCA_964352105.1. Lineage (GTDB taxonomy): Bacteria > Pseudomonadota > Alphaproteobacteria > Rhodobacterales > Rhodobacteraceae > Litoreibacter. Next base: position 49,096 of record CAYGQQ010000010.1, read on the forward strand.
AAACGCATGGCCGAAGATCTGACGGAATATTTGCATGAGCAGGGTATCAAGGTGCGCTATATGCACTCCGATATCGATACGATTGAGCGGATAGAAATCCTGCGCGACCTACGCCTTGGGGCGTTCGACGTTCTGATCGGCATTAACCTTCTTCGCGAAGGGCTCGACATTCCGGAATGCGGGCTGGTGGCCATACTGGATGCGGATAAGGAGGGCTTCCTGCGCTCCGAGACCTCCCTCATTCAAACCATTGGCCGCGCAGCGCGAAACGCCGACGGCAAGGTGATTATGTATGCCGATCGCATCACCGGCTCGATGGAGCGCGCGATGGGCGAAACCGACCGCCGCCGCGTCAAACAGATGGCCTATAACGAGGAACATGGGATCACGCCGGAGACTGTGAAAAAGAACGTCGAGGATGTTCTGGCGGGGCTTTATAAGGGCGATGTCGACATGAACCGCGTCACTGCCACCGTCGACCCACAGCTGGCGGGCGCAAACCTTCAGGCGGTCCTGGACGGTCTTCGCGACGACATGCGCAAGGCAGCCGAAAACCTGGAATTCGAGGAAGCCGCAAGACTGCGCGACGAGGTCAAACGCCTCGAAACCGTCGATCTTGTGGTCTCGGACGACCCGCTGGCGCGCCAATACGCCGTAGAAAAAGCCGTCACCGACGCACAGAAAATGAGCGGACGGAGCACGGCAGGCAGGCCGGGGCAACGGGGTGGTGTGAAGAGACG
>CAYGQQ010000011.1:0-45835 GCA_964352105.1 uncultured Rhodobacterales bacterium
GCAGATCCTGCGCGCTGTTCTTGAGGAACGTCATCAACTGTCTGATCTGACGGGCCCGTCCGGACTGTTGTCGCCACTTTCAGGCCCGGATCGTGCCCGCGCGCAACGGCTGGCCACCACAACGCTGCGCCATTTGGACCGTGCTGATCTTGTGCTGAGCCAGTTCATGGACCATGTGCCGCCCCATGCGGCCTTGGCCATTTTGCGGGTCGCTGTGGTGGAGCTTTGTCAGGAAGGTGAGGCCGCGCATGGCGTCGTTGATACGGCCGTTAACCTGATGCGCCGCAGCCGGAAAGCCAGCAAACTGTCCGGACTTGCGAATGCAGTCTTGCGCAAGGTTGCCGAGCACGGTCCCGAAATCTGGGCAGACCTGGACCCGCAGCCCCTTCCCAAATGGCTGCGCCGCCGCGTCGTGCATATCTATAACGAAGAGATCGTGCGCAGTATGGAAGCGGCTCATCTCGCAGGTGCCCCGATTGATTTGAGCTTGAAAGACCAGACCCAGGCTGAAAGCTGGGCAAAGACGCTTGATGCAGACCTCTTGCCCACAGGGTCTTTGCGATTAATCCGGTCAGCGCAAGTGACCGAGCTTCCGGGGTTTGAAGAGGGCGCTTGGTGGGTGCAAGATGCAGCCGCTGCCTTGGCCGTGAAGCTGTTGGACCCGCAACCAGATGAGGTGATCCTTGATCTGTGCGCAGCACCCGGGGGCAAGACCCTGCAGCTGGCCGCCGCCGGCGCGCAGGTTGCGGCGCTTGATGTGTCCGTCGATCGGATGAGCCGGGTTGAAGAAAACCTGCGCCGCACCGGGCTGGATGCCACAACGATCACAGCGGACGCCTTGGAGTGGACACCCGATCAACCATTTGACGCGATCTTGTTGGATGCGCCTTGTTCGGCCACGGGCACGATTAGGCGGCACCCGGACCTGCCGCACGTGAAACACGGCAAGGAATTGGATGCGCTGTTCGCACTTCAGGCCAGCCTTCTGGACCGCGCCGCTGAGATGCTCAAACCCGGAGGGCGGTTGGTTTATTGCACCTGCTCCCTTCTGACCGAGGAGGGCGAGCGTCAGGCCAAGCTTGCCAAGGAACGCCTCGGACTGGTTGAAATTGCGCCGGATATTGCCGCTTTGGGGATCGAGCCTGAATGGGTGTCGCCGCAAGGCGATCTGCGTCTTCGGCCAGATTTCTGGGCCGACAAAGGCGGTATGGATGGATTTTTCATGATCGCCCTGCGCAAACCACAATAGCGGGTGACAGGCCCAAAGCGACGGGTTAATTTACGGGGCGAGCAAAGGGTCATGCACAACGCTTGGCCAAAGGTGAAACCGCCGCAAAATACGGGCAAGTCAATGGCAACCGGGGCAGCACCGAAAGCAGGATATGGCGTCGGCCGGACGTTTACCGTGATGGACAAGATCCAGACACGGGTCAGCGGGCTGAGCCGGAAGGCAACGGGCTTTGTCTCTCAGCCGGAACCCCGCACAATCGGCTCGCACGCAAAAGGCCGCCAGCTTGCCGTTGGTAACTTTCGGTTCGGCGGTCACCTTGTGCAGTCCCCCGGCACTGCCATTTGGGATATCCCGACCCCCGATGCGCTGTTTGAGACCGAAACGCATAGTTTCATATGGCTCGATGACATGGCAAAAGTGTCGGACGGGTCCACGCGCAGGCTGTCGCAGGCATGGCTGAATCGCTGGATCGCGGAATATGGCCGAGGCAAGGGGCCGGGGTGGAGCCCTGACCTTGTTGGCCGTCGTGTTATCCGCTGGATCAATCACGCGTTGTTTTTGCTTAATGGGCAGACCGTGGACCATTCCCGCGCGTATTTTGCGTCACTCTCGTTGCAGACGAACTTTCTGGCGCGACGCTGGTCGAAAGCGCAGGTGGGCTTGCCGAGGTTTGAGGCTCTGACGGGCCTGACCTATGCCTCCGTCAGTCTTGAGGGCATGGAAGCCTGCCTGAAACCGGCGATCAAAGCGTTGACGCGGGAGTGCAAGGATCATGTCGATATGTTCGGCGGCATCATCACCCGCAATCCAGAGCATTTGATGGACGTTTTGATGAACCTCAACTGGGTCGTCTCGGCTATGGAAGATCGTGGTATTGAGGTCCCGGAACCAATTACTGCTGCGGTGGAGCGGATCGTTCCTACGTTGATGGCCCTGCGCCACACTGATGGCGGGCTGGCCCGGTTCCACGGCGGCGGACGGGGCGCGGAGGGTCAGCTTGACTACGCGCTGACCGGGGCTGTGCGCTTCAAGCCGTCCTCAGAAAGTACGCAAGTGGCAGTTCCCATAGGCACAGCCTACCGCCCGGGATCGGCAATGGGATATTCGACGCTGTGCTCGGGTGAAATGACCGTCATTTCTGACACGGGCGCACCGCCGCGGCAGAAAGCCTCCGCCAATGCGCATGCCAGCACACTCGCGTTCGAGTTCAGCTCGGGCCGCAGACCGATCGTTGTCAGCTGCGGATCTGGCGCGGCCTTTGGGCCGGACTGGCGCAGGGCGGGGCGGGCAACGCCGTCGCATTCGACCCTGTCTGTGCTGGGCGTGTCTTCGGCCAAACTGTCCTCCCCACAAACTGGCGAACTGCTGATCGCTGCCCCAAAAACCGTGCGTGTTGCAGCGCTTCCTGAAAATCCCGCCCATGGTCTGGTCGCCTCCCATGACGGCTACGCGCCAGAGTTCGGGCTGACCCATATCCGCAAGCTCGAAATCTTGCAGAATGGACGGGTCCTGAAAGGGGAAGACACGTTTTGTGCGATCTCCGATCCAGACAAACAGGCCTTCGAGCGTCTGATGAATAAATCTGTCCTGCAAGGCGTTCCGTTTGCGCTCCGTTTCCACCTACACCCAGAGATCGAGACCAGCATCGATATGGGCGGCACGGCGGTGTCGTTGCAGCTCAAAGGCGGTGAAATTTGGGTTTTTCGCTACAATGGACCCGCAAAACTGAGCGTTGATCCGAGTGTTTATCTGGAAAAAGCACGGATAAAGCCGCGCGCGACAAAACAGATCGTTTTATCTAGCCGATTGATGGAGTATGCGGGCCGGGTCAGTTGGACATTCACCCGCGCTCAGGCTGCTCAAATCAGCTATGGACACCCGTGAGACGTGCCGGCGGCCCAGATAAACCCAGTTGAGAGGACCCCCATGACCAAACTCGTTCCTGTAACGCGCGCCCTGATTTCCGTTTCTGACAAAACGGGCCTTTTGGACCTGGGGAAGGCGCTGGCAGGACGGGGGGTTGAGCTGTTGTCCACCGGCGGATCGGCCAAAGCGCTGCGCGACGCGGGCTTGCAAGTCCGGGACGTCGCTGACCTGACGGGGTTTCCCGAAATGATGGACGGGCGGGTCAAGACGCTGCACCCCAAAGTGCATGGCGGGCTTCTGGCGCTGCGCGACAACCCTGACCACAAGGCGGCCATGGATGAACACGGTATCGCCGCCATCGATCTGCTGGTCGTCAACCTTTACCCGTTTGAAGAGACCGTCGCCAAGGGTGCGGACTATGACGCCTGCATCGAAAACATCGATATTGGCGGACCTGCAATGATCCGCGCCGCTGCGAAAAACCATGGGTTTGTAAACGTGGTGACGGACACGCAAGACTATGACGCGCTGCTCGCAGAGCTTGACGCAAATGATGGGGCGACACGCTACGCGTTCCGCCAGAAACTTGCGCTGAACGCCTATGCAAGAACGGCCGCTTATGATGCGGCTGTGTCGTCCTGGATGGCGGACGCCTTGAAAGAGACGCCCCGCAGGCGCGCTGTTGCAGGCACCCTCGCGCAGACCCTGCGTTACGGGGAAAACCCCCATCAGCAAGCTGCGTTCTACACCGATGGCAGCGCACGCCAAGGCGTGGCCACGGCGCAGCAATGGCAGGGCAAAGAGCTGAGCTACAACAATATCAATGACACCGATGCCGCGTTTGAGCTGGTCGCAGAGTTTGATCCAAAGGACGGCCCCGCGGTTGCGATTATCAAACACGCAAACCCGTGTGGTGTGGCCCGCGGTTATAGCCTGAGCGCGGCTTACAAGGCAGCGTTTCAATGTGACCAAACCTCCGCTTTTGGGGGGATCATCGCGCTGAACCAACCGCTTGATGGTGCGACCGCCGAAGAAATCAGCCAGATTTTCACCGAAGTCGTGATCGCACCCGGTGCCGATGACGCGGCCAAAGCCGTCTTTGCCAAGAAGAAAAACCTGCGCTTGTTGACCACCGATGGGCTGCCTGACCCGAAAACGGCGGCTTTGACCGTGCGGCAAGTGTCCGGCGGGTTGTTGGTGCAGGACAAAGATAACGGGCAAATCTTGCCATCAGATTTGAAAACCGTGACCTCACGCGCGCCCACGGATCAGGAGCTCGCGGACCTTCTCTTTGCGTGGAAGGTCGCCAAACACGTCAAATCTAACGCCATTGTCTACGTCAAAGACGGCGCGACCGTTGGCGTTGGCGCAGGCCAGATGAGCCGCGTTGACAGTACGCGGATCGCCGCCCGCAAGGCGCAGGATATGGCCGACGTGCTTGGTCTGGACGCACCACTGACCAAAGGGTCTGTTGTGGCCTCTGATGCGTTCTTTCCTTTCGCGGACGGTCTGATCACCGCGGCCGAAGCCGGTGCAACAGCGCTGATACAACCCGGTGGCTCTATGCGCGATGATGAAGTGATCGCAGCAGCGAACGAGCTTGGCTTGGCGATGGTCTTTACCGGCATGCGCCATTTCCGGCATTGATATGCGCACGCTGACGATCTTTGCAATTCTGGCGTTCCTGCTTGATCAAGGCACGAAATGGCTTGTGGTGCATGTTGTTAACCTTAAGGAAATCGGTTCCATCGATGTGCTGCCGCCGTTTTTGAATTTCCGCATGGGCTGGAATCGCGGGATCAATTTCGGCCTGTTTGGCGACAGCCCTGAGGTGGCCCGCTACCTCCTGATCGCCATAGCTGTTGCCGTCTCGATCTGGCTGGTCTGGTGGGCGCGCCGCGCAATGAGCCGTTGGGTCACCCTTGCGGGCACAGGCCTGATCATCGGTGGGGCTTTGGGCAATGCATTGGACCGGGTGATCTACGGCGCAGTCGCCGATTTTCTCAACATGTCCTGCTGCGGCTTCAGCAATCCCTACACGTTCAACGTGGCCGATATTGCAATTTTCGCAGGTGCCTTTGCGCTGGTCGCATTTGACGATAAGAAGACATCGTGACCTCCGGCGTTTGATCCGGTAAAAGCAGTGTAAGTTAAGACTGGGAGTCGGCAATGCAGCGAAAGTTCAGAGTGCTCGGTTTGGCCTGTGCTTGCGCAATCGCATTGGCGGGGTGCAGTCAGGAAAAAGACCCTAAGCTGTTGAATGTTAAGCCAAACGGCGAGGGTCCGGACGAATTTTCGATCCTGCCCAACAAGCCGCTGGTCCTGCCCGAAGATTTTGCGGCGCTGCCAGAACCGACACCGGGCGGCAGCAATCGCACCGATGCTTCGCCCATTGAAGACGCAATCGTGGCACTTGGCGGCAACCCCAATGCTGGCACCGGCTCTCAAGGGCTGATCTCCTACGCGACGCGCTACGGGGTGTCGCCGTCCATTCGCAGTGATCTTGCACAAGAGGATCTGCAATATCGCCGCGACAATGATGGCCGGCTTCTGGAACGGCTTTTCAATGTAAACGTCTATTTTAAAGCCTATGCAGCGCAATCACTGGATCAATACGGTGAGTTGGAGCGTCTGCGGAGGCTGGGTGTTCGCACGGTATCGGCCCCTCCAGAGCCTGCTGAATAACCCACGACAATTCACAAGCGCGTTTGTGCGCTTGAAATATGACCGATTTCGTACATCTCTTGCTGGACACCAATTTCTTTTGGAAGGATTTCCATGCTCAGGCTTTTTGTCGCCACTGCGTTCACGGCTATTTCCACGGCCCCCGCACTTGCGGTTGATGATGTCACCACGTTCACACTGGACAACGGCCTAGAAGCCGTCGTGATCGAAGACCACCGTGCGCCGGTTGTGGTGCATATGCTGTGGTATAAGGCCGGTGCTGCCGACGAGAAGCCCGGCGTTTCTGGTGTTGCCCATTTTCTGGAGCATTTGCTGTTCAAAGGCACTGACAAGCTGGAAGCCGGGGAGTTTTCGGAAATCGTTGAGGCGAATGGTGGCTCGGATAACGCGTTTACGTCATGGGACTATACCGGGTACTTCCAGCGCGTCGCGGCTGACAGGCTTGGCCTGATGATGGAGATGGAAGCCAACCGGATGCGCAATATCCGGCTGACCGACGAAGATATCGAAACAGAGCGTGATGTGATCATCGAGGAGCGCAACCAACGTGTCGACAGTGATCCCGGTGCTCTGTTCAGCGAACAACGTCGCGCGGCACAATACCTAAATCACCCCTACGGTATTCCGATCATCGGTTGGCGCAGCGAAATGGAGAAGCTTGGCCGCGAAGAGGTCTTCGATTTCTACGAGACATACTATGCACCGAACTCGGCCATTCTGATTGTTGCGGGCGACGTCGACCCAGACGAAGTGAAAGTTCTGGCGGAAAAGCACTATGGCCCACTGGCCCCGACAGTTGATTTGCCTGAACGCGTCCGCCCGCAAGAGCCGCCGCAATTGGCGGAGCGTCGACTGATTTTTGAAGATCCGCGCGCGTCGCAGCCTTATGTCGTGCGCACCTACCTCGCACCTGAGCGTGATCCGGGCGACCAAAAAGCAGCCGCGGCGCTGACGATCCTTGCCGACATTCTGGGTGGAAGCTCCGCCACATCTGTGCTGGGTCGGGAGCTGGAGCTTGGCACGAAACGTTCCATCTATACCTCTGCGTCCTACGCGGGGCTATCTTATGACGATTCAAGTTTTTCGTTGTTTACGGTGCCAGCGCCGGAGGTCAGCTTACAGGAAGCCGAAGATGAGATGGACGCGGTGATTGCGCAGTTTATCAAGGACGGCGTCGATGCCGAACAGCTCGCGCGGGTTAAAACGCAAATTCGTGCGGGGCAGATCTATGCGGAAGATGATGTAAGCGGCATCGCGCGCCGCTACGGCGCTGCGCTGACTTCCGGGCTGACAGTTCAGGATGTGCAAGACTGGCCAACCCTGCTGCAAGCCGTGACGGAGGAGGATATCATCGACGCGGCCAAGATGATCTTTGATCGCAAGAAAGCGGTGACCGGGTGGTTCCGTCAACCCGCTCAGGAGGTAAGCCAATGACATTCATGATCCAAAAACTGGCCGCGGCCATTGCGGCAGTGATGTGTTTTGCCCTGCCTGCCCAAGCGATAGATATCCAGGAAATTACCTCTCCCGGTGGCATCAAGGCCTGGTTGGTCGAAGAACCATCCATTCCGTTCACGGCCCTTGAGATACGTTTCAAGGGCGGCACCTCACTGGATCGTCCCGGCAAACGGGGCGCGGTATACCTGATGAGCGGCCTCCTTGAAGAGGGTGCTGGCGATCTTGATGCGACAGAGTTTACGGCCGCCCAAGAAGCGCTTGCTGCCGGGTTCGAATTTGACGTCTTCGATGACAGCTTTTCTGTCTCGGCACGGTTTCTGACGGAAAACCGTGATGAAGCTGTGGAGCTTCTGCGCAAAGCCCTGATCGAGCCGCGTTTTGACCAAAGCGCCATCGACCGGGTCAGATCGCAAATCCTGTCCATTCTCTCATCAAACGAAAAGAACCCTGACAAGATCGCTGGCAAAACCTTTAATGAATTGGCATTCGGGAACCATCCCTACGGCTCTGTCGAGGAAGGCACCCCGGAAAGCGTCGAGGGCCTGACGCGCGAGGATCTGATCAACGCCTATAACGACGTGTTCGCGCGGGACCGGTTGTTCGTCTCGGCCGTGGGCGACATTAACGCCGACGAGCTTGGCGCGCTGATGGACCGCCTCTTGGGTGAGATTTCAGCAACCGGCGCACCACTTCCGGGCCCGGCAGAATACTTGCTGTCTGGTGGAGAAACTATTGTCCCGTTCGACACGCCGCAATCTGTTGCAATCTTCGGGCATGAAGGCATCAAACGCGATGATCCGGACTTCTTTCCAGCCTATGTGATGAACCAGATACTGGGTGCTGGGGGCTTTGGATCCCGCCTGATGGAAGAAGTGCGTGAGAAGCGTGGCCTGACCTACGGCGTCTATTCCTACATCGTCCCGAAGGACAATGCAGAGCTTTATATGGGTCAGGTTGCCTCCGCCAATGAACGTGTGGCTGAAGCCATTGACGTGATCCGCGATGAATGGGCGCGTCTTGCCAATGAGGGCGTCACTGATGAGGAGTTGTCCAGCGCAATCACCTATCTGACGGGCGCGTACCCTCTCAGATTTGATGGCAATGACACGATTGCCCAGATTATGGTCGGCATGCAGATGGATGATCTTCCAAGGTCTTATATCGACACGCGGAACGCCAAAGTGGAGGCCGTAACAAAGGCCGATATCGCCCGCGTTGCCAAACGTTTGTTGCGGCCAGATGATCTGCATTTCGTTGTCGTGGGCCAGCCCGAAGGCCTTCAAGCCGCCAATTAGCGCAGGCGAAACCGCACAGCAAAACGCATGGCCGAATCGCGTTTGGCCATGCTACAAGTTGGGGTATGAACGCCCCCAACCCCAATATAAGCGCTGATATCCCTGAAATCAGGCAGTTAGACGATGTCGCTGTAAATCGGATAGCAGCGGGCGAAGTGGTCGAGCGTCCGGCCTCTGCCGTCAAGGAATTGATTGAGAACGCGCTTGATGCAAATGCGTCCCGGATAGAGCTGTGTTTGCAGGATGGTGGCAAAACGCTGATCCGGGTCACCGATAACGGTCACGGTATCCCGGAAAGCTCATTGGCGCTGGCTTTATCGCGCCATGCAACATCAAAAATTGACGGCTCCGACCTGCTCAACATCCACACATTCGGGTTCCGCGGGGAGGCTTTGCCATCCATGGGCGCGGTCGGGCGGATGACGATTACGTCGCGTGTGGCAGGCGCTTCCGCTGCTGCCATCTCGGTCAGTGGCGGGCTGGTTTCAGAAGTGCGCCCAACCTCTTCCGGCCCCGGCACAGTGGTTGAGCTGCGCGACCTGTTCTACGCGACCCCCGCGCGGCTGAAATTCCTGCGCACAGACCGGGCTGAGACGCAGGCAATCATGGATGTGGTCAAACGGCTTGCGATGGCAGAACCATACGTGGGCTTCACAGTTACTGACCGCAGCAATGGAGGCGCGCGTGTGAGCTTCCGCACGGACCCGCAAACCGGGGATCTGTTCGATGCGCTGGGGGGACGACTGCGCCAGATTCTGGGCGCTGAGTTTGCCGATAATGCGCTGGCAATTGATGCCGAACGCGACGGAATAACGTTAACTGGATTTGCAGCTTTACCAACATATTCGCGCGGTTCCGCGGTGGCGCAATATCTGTTCGTCAATGGACGGCCCGTGAAGGACAAGCTGCTGATCGGGGCACTCAGGGGCGCGTATTCTGACTTCCTCAGCCGCGACCGCCATCCCGCCTGCGCGCTGTTTTTGGAATGCGACCCGTCGCGGGTCGACGTCAATGTGCACCCAGCAAAATCCGAAGTGCGCTTCCGCGATCCGGGACTTGCACGGGGGTTGATCGTCTCTGCCCTGAAACACGCGCTGGCGGAAGCGGGCCACCGTGCCTCAACCACCGTTGCAGGGGCCACGTTGGGTGCTTTCCGGCCCGACCCGCAAGCACATCGTCAATACCAGATGAACAGGCCCTCCCAAGCCGCGTTGCGCCAGTCCTTCGAAAGCCAGGCTCCGGGATTTGCAGAAACCGCCCCGGTCTTTGCGCGCGTTGAAGCACCTTTGAATGAAGACCCCGCGCCATTGGGCGAGATGCCCTTGGGGGCCGCACGCGCGCAGGTGCATGAAAACTATATCGTGGCCCAAACCGCCGATGGCATGGTCATCGTCGACCAACACGCCGCTCATGAGCGTCTGGTCTATGAAAAGCTGAAAAAGCAGATGGCCGAGAACGGCGTCCCGGCGCAGGCCCTGCTGATCCCGGAGATCGTCGAGCTGACTGCAAATGACGCCGCGAAACTTATGGAACACAGTGAGACCCTGTCGAAAATGGGCCTGAGTATTGAGCCGTTCGGCGCAGGCTCTGTCGCTATCCGCGAAACCCCCGCAATTCTGGGAGAGGTCAACGCAGAAGCGCTTGTGCGCGATATTCTCGATGAGCTGGACGACATGGGTGAAAGCCAGATGGTGCTGGAAAAGATCGAAGCGGTGCTGAGCCGGGTGGCCTGTCACGGCTCGATCAGATCGGGGCGCAGAATGCAGGCTGACGAGATGAACGCGCTACTTCGCGAAATGGAAGCGACGCCGCATTCGGGCCAATGCAATCACGGCCGTCCCACCTATGTTGAGTTGAAATTGAAAGACATTGAACGATTGTTTGGCCGCACATGATCGAGATCGGCGGCGTGACATACATGTGGGGTGATCCCATTGTGATTGCGGCCCTGATCGGGGCCACAATCGTTTTCCTTGTTCTATTGCTCCTCGTGCTGTCGCTGCGCGCCTCTGCCCGGTCCGCGCGCCTTGCGGAGCCGATGTTGCACCAGGTTGGGCAGCTTACACAGACGGTGAATTCTCTGGGGCAGGGGCAGCAGCAACTCACCGGTGGTCTGGATTCCGTGTCTAAGAGTCAAGCCATGACGTTACAGGCGATGGAAGTGCGGATGGCGGAGGTTCAGCGCCAGATGGCGGATCGTTTGCATGAAAACGCGGCCAAGCAGGCACGCTCCCTGTCTGATCTGCAAGAGCGGATGAACGACACGCTGCATGGCTCTTCCGAGAAAACCACAAAGTCCCTGACCCAATTGCAGGAACGTCTGGCCACGATCGACAGGGCCCAGACCAATATCGAAAAGCTGTCCGGCGATGTCCTTAGTTTGCAGGACATCTTGTCCAACAAACAAACCCGCGGCGCGTTCGGGGAGATCCAACTGAACGACATCGTCTCCAAAGCGTTGCCAGCGGAAAGTTTTACGCTGCAAGCGACGCTGTCAAATGGCCGGCGCGCGGATTGCCTGATCCATCTGCCGAACCCACCCGGCCCGATTGTGATCGACGCGAAGTTCCCGCTGGAAGCCTATGAGGCGCTGGTGGCTGCCGAGACCAAAGACGATGCCACGCGCGCGCTTGCGGGGCTGCGTCAGGCCGTCCGCACCCATATCAAGGCCATTTCCGAGCGCTACCTGATCGACGGCGAAACCGCCGATGGAGCATTGATGTTCCTGCCGTCGGAGGCGGTCTACGCGGAGCTGCACGCCAAACTGCCGGAGGTTGTCCGTGAAGGGTTTGCCGCGCGGGTCTGGATCGTGTCGCCTACAACCTGCATGGCCACGCTCAACACGATGCGCGCAATTCTGAAGGATGCCAGAATGCGCGAACAGGCGGGTGCAATCCGCAAGGAGCTAGGACTTCTGGCCAAAGACATGGATAGGCTCGGGTCTCGCGTAGAAAACCTCGACCGTCACTTTGGGCAAGCGCTCAAGGATGTCTCGGAGATCAAGATTTCAACAGAAAAGGCGGGCAACAGGGCCCGCCGTCTCGATAACTTTGATTTTGAGGAAATCGCGCCAGACGCTGACACGAATATCGTGCCGCTCAGCAAGGCTTGATCAGATCCTGAAGAAGCGCTGCGCCAACCGAGGCAGAAAGCCGCTGAATTTCAGCGGTGCATCAGTGGCCGAAAGACAAATGCAATCCAACCCTTCTTCCGCGACTGGCGTATGCTCCAGATCTTCGCACGCAATTTCGATGTCGCCACGCCCGAAACGGTCGTGATCATCGCGAAACGCACCTTGCAGGACCAGCGTCAGCTCCATCCCGGCATGCCCGTGATCGGGAACGGCCTTGCCCGCGGGGATGTGCAGCAGCCGCACAGACGCCTTGTCAGAGGTTTTCAAGATCGCCTGACGCACGCCCATACCAACGGGGCGCCATTTCACCGCGCTCAAATCGCCACCGACATATTCCTGCAATGCAGATGGGAAAATGCCGGGCTTCAGAGTCTTCGCCTTCTCGGTCTTCTCGTCGCCTGCTGTAATGCGCTTCAGCGTTGCCGCAAAATCAACTTCGGACATTTCTTCCGCTGGATCGATCTCTTCCAAAAGGCCGCCACCTACGGCCTCAAACGCTTCGAACCGTGCCCGGCAATCATCGCAAAGCGAGATATGGGTTGCCACGACCAAACCGAAGGCTTCGGGAAGGCTGCCAGTGGCATAGCCGATCAGCAACTGATCGTTCAGGTGATGTTTGATATCTGTCATCTCATTCACTTCATCGTATGGCGCAAACGTTCCAGCGCCAGCCTAATTCTGGACTTGATTGTTCCCAGCGGTAATCCCGTTGCCTCAGCAATTTCGCTGTGTGACAACTCCCCAAAATAGGCCGCCCGGACCAAGTCCCGTTGTTTTTCTGGCAAGTCCTGCATTGCTTGGACCAACCGGCTACTTTCCTGCTGAAGCTCCATGACCTCGGCCGCGTCTGGCTCTGGCTCAGGTCCCCAGGTTAATTCATCTGGCTCCGGCCTGCGCTCTTTTCGAAGCATGTCGATCCGACGGTTCCGCGCGATTGTGAAGATCCAGGTCGCTGCACTTGCACGGCTGGGATCAAACATATGCGCCTTCCGCCAGAGGGTCGCCATCACGTCTTGTGCGCATTCCTCCGCCATAGAGGCATCTGCCCCCGACTTCATCAAAAACGCCTTCACACGCGGCGCAAAATGCCGGAACAGCTCTTCAAAAGCGCTCTGGTCTTGCGTGTCGCGAACCGAGTAAATCAACTCGATCCAGCGCGTGTTGGCCGTCTTCTTAGTCGTCACGATCGCATCCCGTGAAACCGCGGACTTCCGTGCCGCGCGCTCATGGTAAATTCGCGAGGCCAAGGATGCATCCGGTTTCTCAAGTACAGTTTGATCGATCAACATATGTAACTTACGTGCCGCATTGGAAGTTGGATCACTTAAAAGACTTTAATCCGAATGCGATCGCTGCGCGTAATACCTTCTAATATAAAAATACTGTGCTGGAGACCCGAATGCCCTCGACGAAAATGGTGCCATCGCCAAGAAATATTGCAGTTATTGGTGCCGGTATTTCAGGAATGGGAGCGGCCTATTACCTGTCACAAGGCCAGAACGTCACGCTTTTTGAGGCGGAGAATCGTCTGGGTGGGCATGCCCGTACGGTTGTCGCTGGAAAAAACGGTGACCAGCCAGTGGACACGGGCTTTATCGTCTACAACAACACCAACTACCCCCATGTGACCCAACTTTTCCAAGATCTCGATGTGCCGGTCGCCAATAGCAACATGAGCTTTGGGGCGTCCATTGATGGCGGTAATCTGGAATACGGTTTGGCGAGTATGGACGCCTTGTTCGCGCAGCGTCGCAACATAGGTCGGCCGCGTTTCCTGCGGATGCTGCGTGATATTCAGCGATTCAACGCAAAAGCGGTGTCAGTGGCCAACAACCCGGATATCTCTATCGCCCAGATGCTGGAAGGTTTGGGAACGGGATCGTGGTTCCGCGACAAGTATCTGCTGCCCTTTACCGGCGCGATTTGGTCGACGCCGGTTGACCGGATGGCGGACTTTCCCGCGCAAGCCCTGATCCGCTTCATGAAGAACCACGCGCTGCTTGGCTACCACGGGCAGCATCAGTGGTACACGGTTCAAGGCGGGTCGATCCAGTACGTAAACCGCTTGCAGCAAAAGCTGAAATCGCAAGGTGTGGAGATCAGGTTGGGCCAACCCATCGCGTCCGTCACGCGGGCAAACGGCCACGTGCAGATCACCCCGAAAGGCGGCTTGCCAGAGCAGTTTGACGAGGTGGTCTTTGCCACCCATTCCGATGACAGCCTGGCCATGCTCGCCGATGCCAGCCCAGCCGAGAAAAGCACGTTGGGGGCGGTTCGCTATCAGCCAAACGACGCAGTTCTTCATGCCGACACGTCGATGATGCCCAAGCGCAAGAAGGTCTGGTCCAGCTGGGTCTATTGCGAGGCGCGGGGCAAGACATCTGACAAGATCGACTTGACCTATTGGATGAACTCGCTGCAACCAATTCCCCATGATGACCCGCTCTTCGTGACGCTGAATTCGACCCGGCAGATTCGCGAAGATCTGATCCATGACCAAGTGACCTTCCGCCACCCGGTTTACGACCTCGCCGCTTTGAATGCGCAGGATGTCATCCGCACGACCAACGGTACGAACAATACCTGGTTTTGCGGTGCCTGGATGAAGAACGGCTTCCACGAGGATGGCCTGTCGAGCGCCGTTGACGTCGTAGAGGCGATGGCCGCGCGCGACACAAGCGTGGTTGCTGCTTGAACCGGATCGACCATATCGCGGGCGTAACCTTTCATGGGCGCAAAGGGGGTATTGAAAACGCCTTCAAATACGGCGTGGATTACGTGGTGTTTGATCCCGAAGCCGATGTGGCGACACCGGGGTTATTTTCGCGCAACAAGCGCAATCTGGCGTCCCTTTTTGACAGTGATCACGGCGGTCCACCCAAAGATGGCATCGGTGCACCATGGGTGCGCGCTGTCTTGGCAGATCACGGTCTGGACAAGCGGGTCGCACGCTTGGAACTGGTGGCGCAGCCTCGCGTTTTGGGACATGTCTTCAATCCGGTCAGCTTTTGGTTGGGCTACAACAAATCAGGTGAGCTATGTGTCGTGATCCCCGAGGTTTCCAACACCTTTGGCGATCGTCATTCCTACCTATGCCTTCATGAAGACCACCGGATGATCCAGCCCTCTGACACTCTGGAGGCGCGCAAGATCTTCCATGTCTCTCCGTTTCAAAAGGTGGAGGGGACCTATGCGTTCCGCTTCGACATCTCGCCCGATAAACTCGGGATATGGATTGACTACACCTCTGGCAATAGCGGCTTACTTGCGACCCTGTCTGGTAAGCGCAAGCCGCTGACCAACCGCTCCATCCTTTGGGCCTGTTTGCGTCGTCCTTTCGGGTCACGCAGGGTCCTGGGACTAATCCATTGGCAAGCCATGAAACTCTGGTGGAAAGGGGCGAAATATAACGCGCGCCCGACCCCTCCCTCCCAGGAGGTGTCACGGTGATGAGCGCGACCCTATCCGTCCCGGCTGCCCGCCTGCCGGCCTATTCCCTGTTTGCGGCGATCCTGTCTGGCGCAGGCCTGCCGATATATATCTATGCGCCGAAATTTTACGCCGACACATATGGCGTCAGTCTGGCCACATTGGCCTTTGTACTTTTCTCGCTGCGGCTGTTTGACGTCATACAAGACCCTGTACTTGGCTGGATCAGCGAGCGCTTGGGGGATTTGCGCGCAGTTTCGGTGTCCATCGGCGGCGGCATTCTGGCTTTGTCGATGTATGGCCTGTTCGCGGTCACGCCGCCCGTGGCTCCAGTGCTTTGGTTTGCCCTGACCATAACCGGCCTGTTCACCGCGTTCAGCTTTCTGACGATCAACTTTTATGCTCAAGGCATCGAGAAGGCATCTCATCTTCAGGGTGGCCACACCCAACTTGCCGCGTGGCGTGAAACAGGCGCACTGCTTGGCGTCTGCGTCGCGGCCGTTACGCCAACACTTCTGACGGGGATCGTCCCCGCACCTTTTGCCGTTTTCGCGGCAAGCTTCGCGGGTATCGCGATCATTGCGACCGCTTTGATGCTGCCTGAATGGTCCGGTGGCGTATCGCGCGAGCCGGTGGGCATCCGAGCCATCCTGCATGACAACATCGCGCGGAGGTTGCTTCTGCTGGCGCTGGTGAACGCGACACCGTTGGCCGTGTCCTCGACCCTGTTTCTGTTCTTTGTCGAAAGCAGATTGGAGGCACCCGGGTCTGATGGGCCGTTACTGGTCCTGTTCTTCCTTGCAGCGGCTTTGTCGGCCCCTATCTGGGCAAAGCTGGCCTCAAAGTACGGTGAAAAACGGACACTGATGGGGGCCATGACGCTGGCAATCCTGTCCTTTGGCTTTGTTCTGACATTGGGCGCGGGCGATGCCTGGCTCTTTGCCATCATCTGCGTTGCATCCGGCGCGACGATTGGCGCGGACCTGACCCTGCTTCCGGCAATGTTTGCAAAACGCATGGCAAAGGTATCGCCCAATGGTGGCCAAGGGTTCGGCCTCTGGTCGCTGGTTTCCAAATTCACGCTGGCTTTCGCGGCAGTCTTGCTGCTGCCCTTGCTGGAGGTCATAGGCTTTCGCTCCGGTGCCACGGACAACCCCGAAATCGCCCTGACAACTTTAACGATCCTATACGCGCTGGTTCCCTGCGCATTGAAACTCGTTGCCATCGCCCTTTTGGCGGCAACACATCTGGAGGAGTGACGACAATGGAAATGCTCGCCTACACCTTTCTTGGAATGCTTATCGCTATGTCTTTGACATGGATTTGGTCCCGGAAACTGGGCTTTCTCGCCCAAGCCCCGGAGGATTATGAAAACTCCGGTCCGCATTTTGATCTACGAGAACATCTGCGCGGCCCGATCCAATGCGAAGGCATGATCTATGGCCCGACCGGGCGCGTGACCTCCCGCTTTATTGCCGATATGGATGTCAGCTGGGAAGGCAATGTCGGAACAATGACCGAGCGATTTCACTATGACAGCGGTGACACGCAAGACCGCCAATGGGTGCTGACCCTTAGCAATGACGGGTCCATAAGGGCGGAAGCGCCGGATGTTATCGGGGTTGGCCACGGCATGCAGAAAGGCCCCAGTGTACAGCTGAACTACCGCATCAAACTGCCGGAGTCCTCCGGCGGGCACGTGCTGGACACGGTTGATTGGATGTACCTTGTCGAAAACGGCACGATCATGAACCGCAGCCAGTTCCGCAAATACGGCTTTAAGGTTGCTGAGCTTGTCGCCACCATGCGCCCGAAAGCTGCCGCGTGAGCGAGTTTCGCGGCAAACGTTACTGGTTGGTCGGTGCCTCAGAGGGGCTTGGCCGCGCCGTGGCGATTGCACTGGGCGCAGCCGGTGCCGATGTCATCGTCTCGGCCCGATCCGAGCAGCGGCTTCAAGACCTCTGCGCGGATATCCCGGGCGATGCATCATATGTCGTTTGCGACGTCAGCGACGCGTCTTCTGTCGCCAAGGCCGCCGAAAAGGTTGGCCAAATTGACGGAATGGTTTATCTGGCGGGCCTTTACTGGCCGATGCGGTCCCAGGAATGGCAGACCGCAAATGCGGAAGCGATGTGTGACGTCAACTTCAACGGAGCCATGCGGGTTCTGGGGGCGATCATGCCCCAAATGGTTGACCGCGACAAAGGTCACATCGTCCTGACGGGAAGCATTTCCGGGTTTCGCGGCCTGCCCGGTACAATTGGCTACGGGGCCAGCAAGGCGGGGCTGATGTATCTCGCAGAAAGCCTTTACGCAGATTTCTGGCGCACAGGTATCAAGGTTCAACTCATCAATCCGGGGTTCATTAAGACCCGTCTGACCGACAAAAACGATTTCAAGATGCCCTTCATCATGGAGCCCGAGGCCGCCGCAGAGGTATTTGTGGCTCACATGGCCACGTCGCACTTCAAGAAGAACTATCCGCGCTTTTTCAGTCTGCTGTTTCGGGGAAGCCAGCTGCTTCCAGATTGGCTCTACTACCGGATTTTTTCCTGATCCTTAGGCAATGGCCTGATCAAATAACATCCGAGCACGCCCCCAAACCCCTTGATCCATATCCCGCAAGGCCAGCAACGAC
Organism: uncultured Rhodobacterales bacterium; assembly: GCA_964352105.1. Classification (GTDB taxonomy): domain Bacteria; phylum Pseudomonadota; class Alphaproteobacteria; order Rhodobacterales; family Rhodobacteraceae; genus Litoreibacter. Next base: position 17,736 of record CAYGQQ010000011.1, read on the forward strand.
GGCAGCAGCTGCGCCGCGAAATCCTCGGAGGATTCGACGGGCAACATCGACGGAAGATTGTCGATTGCGGTCACATCCAGAACAGGGTCGGTATGCACGCGAAGCGCGGGTTCTTCCCAAGTGGTTACGCGGTCATAGACCTTGATGGGGGAGAACTTGCTGTCTGGATCGCACGCAATATCGCCAATCACCGAAAGCGCACGTGCGGATTGCTTTGCGGTTTCAGGCACGAAAACGGGTGTGCCCGGACGCGCAAGGATGCAGTTGAGAAAGATCTCATGCTGGAGAATTTCCGGGAAGGGGCCACCGCTTGCGGTCTCAGCCATATCCCAACGCGTAGCGGGGATGCTCAATGCGTCCAGCAAATCGAAAGCGCCTGTGCCCACGCGCCCGTGCGCCCCGATGATTAAGCAATTCGGGCGGTCTTCGGGCATCTCTGACTTCAGATCCTCAAGTAGAGCTTTTGAGGATGGATAAACCCCGACAGATTGCATGGCCTCCCCCCGCATCTGCGCAAGCCAGACCTTCAACGCAACCGCTGCACCGGCATAGCCCGCCCAGTAGCCAAACGCCGCGACACGCCGACCATCAGGATCGGTGAGGTATTCCAGATCGTAGAGCGCACCACCGCCCGCCTTAAACTGGGCAAGCAAACGTTGACCGGATGGCTGACCTTTATAGGCGTGACCAAACATGATGTGGCGATGTTTCAGCGGCAAACCGTCTTCTGGAAGCTCTTTCAACCCCAGGATAACAACGTCTTGTGGCGCCTCACGCCAAGACCCCGATGGCGCTATGGCGCATCCAGCCCGCGCGTATCCATCAACGGGAACCGCTCGTGTCGCGTCTTCTTCAACAGTCACGCTATACCCGGCGGCTATCAGTTTGGCTGCACCGTCTGGCACCAGTCCCACGCGTTCTTCATTCGCGCGCTCTTCCGCCCGCACCCATAGATGGTTCATTCCAGACCCCGGATTTGCTGTGTGTTAATAGCCTCCAATTGCACCGGTAATGATCGGAAGCACCGTGGCCGCTACGACCCCGACTCCGGCCCCAATGAGCAATCGAATCCACACAGCGCCCAGCTTTGGCCCCGCAACTCCCAACGCGCCACAGACGCATGCGTAGAAAACGACAGAAATAATATCCATATTTTAGCCTAACATAGCTTACAACTAAATCTAGCCAGCGATTATTTGAACGCTTGTTCAAAAAAACTATTTGACCTGCGCGGCTATCCTCTCTCAGTATGGATGAAACTCAACAGATGATTGGGTGTCGGAAAATCCGACTGGGAGGAAAATTTGTCGTTAGAATTACCGGCTTCGGCCGAGCTGCGGTCTATTCCACATCTGCTTGCACGCAATGCAGAATTGTTTGGAAGCAAGGACGCCTACCGCGAAAAAGAGTTTGGAATCTGGCAAAGCTGGACATGGTCGAGTGCGGCCAATGAGATCGATGCGTTGGCGCTTGGGTTTCTCACGCTTGATATCCAACCCGGAGACCATGTTGCCATCATTGGTCGAAACCGCCCGTATCTTTATTGGGCGATGGTCGCCGTTCAAAAAACGGGCGGCGTTCCCGTTCCGCTTTATCAAGACGCGGTCGCCGACGAGATTGCCTATGTGCTCGACCATTGTGGCGCGCGGTTCATCGTGGCCCAAGATCAGGAGCAGGTCGATAAAGTCCTGGAGGTCCAAGACAGATTGTCCACAAATCTTGATCATATGGTCTATCTGGACCCGCGCGGATTGCGCAAATATGACCCCGCGCGACTGACCAGCTATGCCTCGTTGCAGGACGCCGGGCGCGCAGCCACCGACCAGCAGAAATCGGAGCTTTCCCGCCGGACGGATGCGCTTGGCTATGACGACACTTGCGTCATGCTTTACACGTCGGGCACCACAGGACGCCCCAAGGGTGTGGTTTTGTCGAACCGAAACATAATCGAGACGTCAAAGAATTCATCTGAATTTGATAACTTACGGCCCGGCGATGAGATTTTGGCCTATCTGCCGATGGCTTGGGTTGGTGATTTCATCTTCTCCATTGGCCAAGCCTATTGGACCGGTTTTTGCGTGAATTGTCCGGAATCCGCCGAGACCATGCACACCGATCTGCGCGAGATCGGGCCAACCTACTATTTTGCGCCGCCACGGGTTTTTGAAACGCAGTTGACCAATGTGATGATCCGGATGGAAGACGCCGGGAAGATGAAGCAGTGGCTGTTTCACCATTTCATGGCCCATGCCAAGAAAGTCGGGCCTGATTTGTTGGATGGCAATTCCGTCAGTTTCCTCGACCGGCTAAAGTACAAGCTTGGGGACTTCGTGGTCTACGGCCCCCTGAAAAACACCCTTGGATTTTCACGTGTCCGCGTGGGCTACACGGCGGGTGAAGCTATCGGGCCTGAGATTTTCGATTTCTACCGTTCGCTGGGGATCAACCTGAAGCAGCTTTATGGCCAGACCGAAGCCAGTGTTTTCATCACGCAGCAACCTGATGGCGAGGTGCGCTCTGACACAGTCGGCGTGCCATCACCCGGGGTAGAGCTGAAAATCGCGGAGAATGGCGAGGTCTACTACCGCTCTCCCGGAGTGTTCGTGAAATACTTCAAAAACGATGAAAGCACAGCGGGTACGAAAGATGCGGAGGGCTGGGTCGCCACCGGGGACGCGGGCTTTATCGAGGAAGGCACCGGCCACCTTCGCATTATTGATCGCGCCAAGGACGTCGGCAAAATGGCCGATGGTTCCATGTTCGCACCGAAATATGTCGAGAACAAACTGAAGTTTTTCCCCAATATCCTTGAGGCTGTGGTCTTCGGGGATGGCCGCGAAAAATGCACGGCATTCCTGAACATTGACCTGATGGCGGTGGGCAATTGGGCCGAGCGGAACAACATCGCCTATTCCTCATATCAGGAACTGGCAGGCCACCCGCAAGTTCTCGATACGATGCAGCGTCATGTCGAAGAGGTGAACGCCTCAGTGGCGCAAGACCCGATGCTGTCGGGCTGTCAGGTCTTCCGCTTTGTGGTCCTGCATAAACAACTTGATGCCGATGATGGTGAGTTGACCCGCACTCTTAAAGTGCGTCGTCGGATCATTGAGGAGAAGTTCGCAGACATTTTGACCGCGCTTTATGACGGCTCGGACACAGTCTCCACAGAGACGGAAGTGACCTATGAAGATGGGCGCAAGGGCTCCATCAAGGCGACGCTTGATATCCGCGATGCAGCCTTGTCCGCTACGCAACGGATGGCCGCAGAATGACCGATATCATGCAAGGAAATTACACCACCGCAGATGGCCGCAAGATTGGTGGTAGGCTGATGGAAATGAAGAATATCACCCTTCGGTTTGGCGGGGTGGTTGCGATCAAGGATATCAGCTTTGACATTCATGAAGGTGAAATTCGCGCAATTATCGGGCCGAACGGTGCGGGGAAGTCGTCGATGCTCAACGTTGTGTCCGGCTTTTATAATCCGCAAGAGGGCGAGGTTTGGTTCCGCGGCGAAAAACGCCCAGCGATGAAGCCCTATGAGGTCGCGCGATTGGGGATTGCACGCACGTTCCAGAACATCGCCTTGTTTGAGGGGATGAGCGTGCTCGACAACATCATGACCGGGCGCTTGAACCACATGAAATCCAACATGTTCCAACAAGTGTTGTGGAAAGGCAAAGCCGAGAAAGAAGAAGTTGAAAACCGGGAAGTCGTTGAAAAGGTGATTGATTTTCTTGAAATTCAAGCCATCCGGAAAACGCCGGTCGGACGTCTTCCCTATGGATTGAAAAAGCGGGTTGAGCTGGCGCGGGCCTTGGCGGCTGAGCCGAAACTGCTGCTTCTCGATGAGCCGATGGCCGGAATGAATGTCGAGGAGAAGGAAGATATGAGCCGTTTTATCCTCGATGTGAACGACGAATTTGGCACCACGATCGCGCTGATCGAGCATGACATGGGAGTTGTGATGGACCTGAGCGACCGGGTGGTCGTGATGGATTACGGCAAGATGATCGGTGACGGATCGCCCGACGAAGTGCGCAATAATCAAGACGTCATCGACGCTTATCTGGGGGTGGCGCATGACTAATTTGCCGGTCGGATACCTGTCGGACTTGTGTCGGACTTCCGTCGGGCAAATTATCGGGCCTTTGGTTGTTGTGTTTTTGGGAACCGGTGCCGCGCAAGCTGGTCCTGATATCTGGCAAAACTTTGAGGCGCGCTGTATCGCGCCCATCGAAAACGTCGAAAGCGCGGATGTCAGTGGCCTTGTCGCCGAGGCCGACGAGACCTCGGATCTGGAGGTTTTTCACGACCCGGCCGGGTTCTTCACGCTGCTTCGCGACAAGATAGGCATTCAGAAAACCAGCCTTTGCCGGATCACCAATTTTTATGACTCTGATGCCGGCGGCGCATTCGAGGCCTGGGCAAGCGCGGTCATCGGTGACGGTCAATATGTGCTGAAGAAAAATAATAGCCCTGCGATTTTGATCCAAAGCACTATCTGGCGCGAACCCCGGATCGAGATCGAAGCGGACTTTCTGGGCCTCAGCGGAAGCCGCTATTTTGAAGTGCGGGAGACAGACCTTGAATCGTAGCTTGCACACTTTCCGCAATGCATTGGGAAAGGCGGCTGTCGTGCTGCTGTTCGTGGGCACTGGAAGTGCGACCGCGCAATCTCGCGAAGCGGGCGGCTGGATCGTCGCCATTGAGACTTGTCTGAAGGCCATGCAGATGAACAGCGTAGAGCCATTCGAGAGCTGGTCTTTGGTCCGGTCGGACCCGCCTTCCTGCGGAAATTGTGAAGGCATATCCGAGTCCTATCTGCATCCGCAGAACGGAACACAGGTGCGTTTGGATTTTCACCGGGTGGGTGAGATATCCTCGTTGTTGTGCAGTTCTGATTCTGGGCCGGAATATTCGTTCTCGTCTGCAACGACAGGCCCTGAGATCAGGGCCTGGGTGCAACGTCAAATTTCTAACCTTCGCTTCTTCGAATTGACCTCCGACGAGTCCACGACCCACGTGCTTGCCATTTGCCCCAAGGACGGACGCGCGGCAGAGTTGTCTATTTCGATAATCACGCAATATGGCGAAGGTTTCTCCATATGGAACTACCCAGAGGACCAAACCCCATGCCAATTATTGTTGAGTTGACCCATGCCTGATCAAGTCCTTTTTGCGATGGAAGTAATGCTCAACGGGCTGATGGCGGGCGTGCTTTATGCGCTGGTCGCGCTGGGCTTTGTGTTGATCTACAAGGCATCAGGCATCTTCAATTATGCGCAAGGTGTGATGGCGTTGTTCTCGGCGCTGACACTGGTGGGGATCATGGAAGGGCAGGTGCCGTTCTCGCATCTGATCAACGCGATCTTCGGCACAGATATCCACCATTTTGGCTGGCACGTTCCGGCTGTGGCCGCGATTATCATCACAATCGCAGTCATGGTTCTGTTTGCCTGGCTGGTGCAAAAGGTCATTTTCCGCCACCTCGTCAACCAGGAGCCGATCTTGCTGTTCATGGCGACGATTGGTCTGGCCTATTTCCTGGAAGGGTTCGGCGATCTGATGTGGGGGGCCGAGATCAAGCGGCTGGATGTGGGACTGCCACAAGGGATCAACGACTGGATTGATGTCACAACATTCGAGGCGTTTGGCTACGGGTTTTTCATCGACAACCTCGATATCTCGGCCACGATCGTAGCGATCTTCCTGGTCGCCGGGCTGATCGTCTTTTCGCAATACACCAAACAGGGCCGCGCCCTGCGCGCGGTTGCAGATGATCACCAAGCGGCGCTGTCTGTGGGCATCTCGCTGAACTTTATCTGGGTTCTGGTCTGGTCGGTTGCGGGCTTTGTGGCTTTGGTCGCGGGCATCATGTGGGGAGCAAAGTCCGGCGTACAGTTTTCGCTGTCATTGATCGCTTTGAAGGCGTTGCCGGTTCTGATGCTGGGCGGCTTTACCTCGATCCCCGGAGCCATCGTTGGCGGTTTGATCATCGGTGTGGGCGAAAAACTGTTCGAGTTTCTGATCGGCCCGATGGTCGGCGGAGCCACGGAAAACTGGTTCGCCTATGTGCTGGCGCTGGTGTTTCTTGTGTTCAGACCGCAGGGTTTGTTTGGGGAGAAGATCATTGAGAGGGTTTAAGTGATGCCGTTTTCGCTAGAAGAAAATTACATCGCTGCCGCAGAGCAACAAATCGGTGGGCGTCTCCCCAGCGCATACCGTTTGATGATGATGCAAGAGAATGGCGGGCTCGTTCGTTTGGGCAGCGAAAACTGGTGGTTACATCCGGTTTTTGACACATCAGACAAGAAACGACTCAAGCGGACATGCAACCATATTGTTCACGAGACGAATACTCGGTTTGGAATTGGTGGGTTTCCGGAGAATGGTGTCGAGATTGCCCATAACGGCAGCGGCGATAGCCTCTTATTTCTCAAAGAAGGAGAGGATTATCTGGAGAGCGTCTATCTTTTTGACCATGAGATGCAAGTGGTATCCGCGACCAAATGGACCGCCGGAGACCTGAATTACAAAAGGGAGCGCGCTTGATGTTTTACCGTGAAGCAGGTGATTTCTCGACAACCTATCCTCAGGATAGCCAGACCTTCCCGATCAAGTTTGACCGCTATCGCTATTATGTGGTGCTGGTGATTGCGTTTGGGATCATCCCGTTCATCATTAATGACTACTGGGCCAATGCGGTGTTTGTGCCGTTTTTGATCTATGCGATTGCGGCGATCGGGTTGAATATTCTGACGGGCTATTGCGGGCAGGTCAGTCTGGGCACGGGCGCGTTCATGGCGGTTGGGGCGTATTCTTGCTACAAGCTGATGACTGCGTTTCCCGAAGTTTCGATGCTGATCCATATCCCTCTGGCGGGGTTGATCACCGCGGGGGTCGTGACGATTTTCGGCTTGCCGAGTTTGAGGATCAAGGGCTTCTATTTGGCGGTGGCCACGCTGGCGGCACAGTTCTTTCTGGTCTGGCTGTTCAACAAAGTGGGCTGGTTTTACAACTATTCCGCGTCAGGCCAGATCTCGGCTCCGCAGCGGGATGTCTTTGGGATCATCGTGACCGGGCCAAACACGGCAGCTTGGGCGAAATACATGATCTGTCTGATTTTCGTGACCATTTGCGCGATTGTCGCGCGCAACCTGACGCGCGGGACCACTGGGCGGACATGGATGGCCATTCGCGATATGGACATCGCGGCCGAGATCATCGGGGTCAATCCGCTGAAAGCCAAGCTGACGGCATTCGCTGTTTCTGGCTTCTTCGTAGGCATCGCGGGGGCGTTGTTCTTCAGCGTTTATCTGGGGGCGGCAGAAGTGGGCGAGAGCTTCGGGATCGACAAATCGTTTCTTGTGCTCTTCATGATCATTATCGGCGGATTGGGCTCTATCTTTGGGTCCTTTGCAGGCGCGGCCTTCATGGTGCTGCTGCCGGTGTTTCTGAAGAACGTCTTTGTGGGTTGGCTGGGCTGGCCCACGGATTTGGCCGCACATTTGCAGTTTATTATTTCAGGTGGTTTGATCATCATCTTCTTGATCATGGAACCGCATGGATTGGCGCAGCTTTGGCGCGTCGCGAAAGAGAAACTAAGACTATGGCCGTTCCCGCATTAAGGCGTGGCCAGGAAGACGACCGGGGCAAACCTCGGCACAATCGGATATAACCAATGGGAGGAATAAACCGATGAAACTGACAACATTGACCATCGCAGCCGTGATGGCTGCAGGCCCGGTGATGGCGGACCTTGTGTTCCCGTCGCTGAGCTACCGGACCGGCCCTTATGCGGCCAATGGCATCCCGTTTGCGGATGGCTATGAGGACTATTTCACGCTTCTCAACGAGCGTGATGGCGGTATCGGAGGTGTCCCCGTTCGGGTCATCGAATGCGAGACCGGCTACAACACCGAAAAAGGCGTTGAGTGCTACGAGTCGACCAAAGGCGAAGGCGCGCTGGTCTATCAGCCGCTGTCCACGGGCATTACCTATCAGTTGATCCCAAAAGCGACCGCCGACGGCATCCCCGTGCATTCCATGGGATACGGACGGACATCTGCCAAAAACGGCGCGGTGTTTTCCAACATCTTCAACTATCCGGCGAATTACTGGGATGGGGCATCGCATGCGGTGACACATATCCTGAACGAGAATGGCGGCGATATATCCGGCAAGAAGATTGCGCTGGTCTATCACAACTCTGCCTATGGCAAGGAGCCGATCCGCACCCTGGAAGAGCTGTCTGCCAAGCACGGCTACGAGTTTCTGCAAATTGCAGTGGACCACCCGGGCCAGGAGCAGAAGTCACAATGGCTGCAAATTCGCCAGCAACGTCCGGACTATGTTCTGATGTGGGGCTGGGGTGTGATGAACCAGGTTGCGATTCAGGAAGCGGCCAACATCCGTTTCCCGATGGACAAGTTTATCGGCATCTGGTGGTCCGGCTCGGAAAATGATGTGTTGCCAGCGGGTGCTGGTGCAGATGGCTACAAGGCCCTGACGTTCCACAACCTTGGCAAAGACTTCCCGCTATATGAGGACATGCAGAAATATGTCGTAGATGCAGGCAAAGCGGCAGGGGCTGGCGATCAGCTGGGCACTGCGCTTTATAACCGCGGTATGTATGCGGCGATGCTGGCAGCGGAAGCGGCGCGCAAAGCGCAGGAGCTTTCGGGCAATGCCGATATCACGCCAGCGGAGATGCGAAATGGTATGGAAGCGTTGGAAATCACCGAAGCACGGATGGCTGAAATTGGCCTGCCGAACTTCGGGCCGACCTTCTCCGTGTCTTGCGAAAACCATGGCGGCAACGGTCTTGGGGCTGTTGCGCAATGGGACGCGGGTGCCGGAAAATGGTCTTTGATCACCGACTACTACGCGTCTGATCAGGACATTATCAGCCCGCTTGTGGAAGAAGATTCCGCGGCATTTGCGGCAGAAAGTGGCATCACACCGAGCTGCTCGTAAGCGATGAAATTCCCTCCGGCGGTTTTGGCTGCCGGAGGGATTTGAGTATTTTTGGCAAGAAGAAGCGCAAGTGGCGTTTGGATCCTGAGGATGTGTTGAGATGCTGGATGGTTCAAAAGACGAGACCCTCTTGGAGGTCAACAACATTGAGGTGATTTATAATCACGTGATTTTGGTTCTGAAAGGCGTCAGCCTGAAGGTCGCGCAAGGAGGGATCACGGCGCTTTTGGGCGGCAATGGCGCGGGCAAGACGACGACGTTGAAGGCGGTGTCAAACCTTTTGCATTCGGAACGGGGCGAGGTCACCAAGGGCAGCATTCTTTATCGGGGGGACGCGGTGGTCGGGCTTGATCCGGCAGCGATGGTCATGCGGGGCGTCATTCAGGTGATGGAAGGGCGTCACTGTTTTGAGCATCTGACGGTTGAAGAAAACCTGATGACCGGAGCGTATACGCGCAGCGGGTCCAAGGGGGAGATCGATGCCGATCTGGAGAAGGTCTACACCTATTTTCCACGCCTGAAGGAGCGGCGGAAATCTCAGGCAGGCTATACCTCAGGGGGGGAGCAGCAGATGACGGCCATTGGACGCGCGTTGATGTCCAAGCCTGAAACGATTCTGTTGGATGAGCCGTCGATGGGACTGGCTCCGCAATTGGTTGAGGAAATCTTCGGGATCGTAAAAGACTTGAACGAGAAGGAAGGTGTGAGCTTTCTTCTGGCGGAGCAGAACACAAATGTCGCCCTTCGCTTTGCCCATTACGGGTATATTCTGGAATCCGGGCGGGTTGTGATGGATGGCCCTGCTGCGGATCTGCGGGAGAACCCGGACGTTAAGGAGTTCTATCTCGGGATGTCTGAGGAGGGGCGTAAGTCGTTTCGCGATGTGCGGTCCTACCGTCGCCGCAAACGGTGGTTGAGCTAGGTTTGTCAGAAAGGACCCGGTGATGACGTCTAATTTTGACGCGTTAGAGACGCGCAGCACCGATGCGCGCCATGCGGATCAACTGGCACAGGCGCAAGCCCTGATCGCGCGGGTTCAGGCAGATGTTGGTGACGCGTTTCCTGGCGGTCAATTGGCGGATTTGGCGGACCTGACAAGGTTTCCCGTTTTGCGCAAAGATACGCTGAGCGATTGGCAGAAAGCCCGACCTCCGTTTGGGGGGGTGAGCATGGGGGAGTTCGCCCATGTGTTTCAGTCGCCGGGTCCGATTTATGAACCGGGTGGCGTATCCCATGACTGGTGGCGGTTTGGGCGGTTCCTGCATGCCTGCGGGATCGGGCAGGATGATATTGTGCAAAACTGCTTTGGGTATCATCTGACCCCGGCCGGTATGATGTTTGAAAACGGGGCTCGTGCCGTTGGTGCGAAAGTTCTGCCAGCAGGCACGGGTCAGACGGAGCTTCAGGTCCGCGCGGCGGCAGATATTGGTACAACGGCTTATGCGGGCACACCAGACTATCTGAACGTCCTGCTGGAGAAAGCCGATGAGATGAATTTGGCTTTGAAATTCTCAAAGGCGGCGGTGTCGGGCGGGGCGTTGTTTCCCAGTTTGCGTCAGGCTTATGCGGATCGTGGCATCACTTGTTTGCAATGCTATGCGACCGCTGATCTGGGTCACATCGCATATGAAACCGATGCCATGGAGGGCATGATCGTCGATGAAGGTGTCATCGTTGAGATCGTGACCCCCGGAACCGGAACGCCGGTAGAGCCTGGCCAGGTCGGCGAGATCGTTGTGACGTCTCTGAACCCGGATTATCCGCTGATCCGGTTCGCAACCGGCGACATGAGCGCGGTTCTGGACGGCGTTAGTCCTTGCGGGCGAACGAATATGCGGATCAAGGGCTGGATGGGACGGGCCGATCAGACCACCAAAATCAAAGGCATGTTCGTTCGTCCTGAACAGGTGGCAGAGCTTGTTGCGCGCCATTCGGAGGTTAAGCGCGCCCGGGTCATTGTCAGCCGCGAGGGGCAGGCCGATGTCATGTCGGTTCAGTTGGAGGCAGCGGGGGGCTCTATCGATGCGTTTGAGCAATCGGTGGTGAGCATTCTGAAGCTGCGCGGAAAGGTTGAGATCGTCGCGGAGGGCAGTCTTCCCAATGATGGCAAAGTCATCGATGACACGCGGAGTTATGACTGAACGCTTTTGCCGGGCACCACCTCGGTAAGGGCCGCGGCGATAATGAGAACCGTTCCGATCACCTCTGGCAGGCCAAAGGGTTCTGACAGGAAGATCGCGGCTGACACAACGCCGGAGATGATCTCGGCGGTCAAAAGAAAGCTGAGCGTTGCGGGTTTCAGCCGTCGGGCGCTCCACAATGTCGCGAGGAGGACCGGCGCGACGTAGAGGCATCCAAAGGCGAGAGCTGGGGGGAATGCAGGTGTCTGCAGATCGAGGCTTGACGCGGGGACGCTGAAGGCAAGGGCGCAAAATGTGCCGACCACAGTGCCCGTCAAGCAGGCAATAAAGCCCAGTTTTCGCAAGCTGGCTGGGGGCGACGTGAAGACCAGTGCCGCACCTGTTGCCCAACACATGCCCGACAGAACGGCCACCGTGTCGCCCAATCGCCAATCGTTGAAGGTGACGTTGCCGCGGAAGATGAACATCACGCCGAGTGCTGCCAAGGTCAGCCCCAATGCGTTGATCCATCGCAGTTTTCGTCCAATAAACATCCATTCCAGCGCAATCGACCAGGCCGGTGCGAGGTAGAACAATAGTACGGCGCGCAGAACGCTTGTGTCGGCCAAAGCGGCGGAATAGAGCGTCAGGGCGGTTCCGACAAAGCAGCCGCCCAATGCGGCTTTTGCGGACATCTGCCCAGCCGATTTGCGCAACGCTATCGCGATTGCCAATATGGGCAAGGCAGCAACGCTCATCGCGACGCTTGCCCAAAGGCCTTCGAACCCGACACTTTGCAACACGCGGATCGGGGCCCACCAAAGGCCCCAGAGCAACGCCGAGATTAGCGCAACAAGGATCGGGAGATTACGAGAGGCCGCCATCCGAAATCCCTAGCGAAGCGTCGGTGGCATTCCAAGAAGTTTCGGCGGCAGGTTTTGCACCTCGCCCTAGGCTTGACCCATCCACCGGTGCTTTGCCTGAAAAACAGACAGCCTTCGAGTTTTTACTTTTCTGCATCGCAGAAATATAGTACTATACCGTTCAGTTCAGATATTTTGACTTAACGATTTCAAGAAATATTTAACGGAGGCGTGTGTGGGGCAGCCAATTCGTCGAGAGGATGTACCCTCGGTATTTCAAACCGGTCTGCGCAGTTTCGCGTCTGGACATCTTGCGGATGCGCAGAAGGTTTTTGCAGATCTTGCGGGTGGATATCCCAAGCTGGCGGAAGCGCATTTTCGGCTGGGTCAAGTCGAACGAAAGCTTGGCAATTCTGCCAAGGCAGCAAGGGCATTTGATCGTGCGTTGGCGCTGAAGCCTACGGAACTTGCGATCTGGCAGGCAGCCGTTGAAACAGCATGTGGCAGTAACAATTCAGCTGACCAGCGCCGCTTAAAGAAAGCACTGAAGACGGCCCCCTTGGTGGAAACGCAGAAGACCCTTTTGACCGCTTGGTTGGAAAGATGGCTTACCCCGTCACAACAGCTTCCCGCGACCGTTATTGAAAAGGAAGACCTGAGACTTCGGGTGCTTTTGAAGAAACGAAAATTTGCCGAAGCCGCAAAAACAGCGGCAACGGCCGTCAAAGCATATCCGACGGCGGCGACACTTCTGTGCCACCTGGCGATCGCTGAGGCGGCCTTGGGCCACACGCAGGACGCCGATGCAGCTTTCCAGCTTGCGGTCAATTCGCGCGTTGTTCCGCCTCAGGTTTATATCTCCTACGCGGATTTTCTGCTGGATCGAGGTTTGGGGGAACGCGCTGTTCCGATCCTGCAAAGAGCGGTTAAAAATGACGGCGGGTCGACTGAGCTGAAGATCAGTCTTGGCATGGCTTATGTTCGCACCAAGGAATTTGCCAGCGCACAGGCTTTGATGGACGAGATCGGGGAAGCGAACTCTGCCCGGGCTGAGTTTGTTCTCGGGCAAATGCATCTCGCGAACCGCAAATCCGACGCCATAGGACATTTTGAGCGGGCAATCGCGTTGGGCTACGACACGCCGGAAACCTATCTAGCCCTGGCGCAAGCCTGTGCGGACAGGAACTACGACGACAAAGCTCGCGCGGCCTATAAAGCGGGGCTGGCCTGCCATCCGGGCAACTTGCAACTGATCGCGGAAAGCGCGTTGTTCGACAAGAAAAGTGGGTATTTGGGTCGTGCCAAACAAACGGTGTCGGACGTGCTGGCCCGTCAGCCTTCGAATTCCACTTTCAACCTGATTTATAGCTCCTTAGGTAAGATGCGCGCTGATGATCCGGTCGTCGCAGCGATGCGGGCGCGGTATAAATCGCAGGCAAACTCTCTGCATCCGCAAGAAAAGCTCCGTCTGGCATTTGCCCTATCGAAAGTTGCCCTTGATGTCGCCGACACGGCGGAGGTGTTCACGTATCTCAACACGGCCAACATGCTGTCGCGACAGTCCTATCCTTACGACATCGAAAATGACCGCGTGTTCGCTCGGACGGTGCAGGACTTCTTTGAGAAGGGCGGTGTGGAGGCAACCGGACTTTATGACGCCAAGCCGATTTTCGTAACCGGGCTTCCACGGTCCGGGACCAGTCTGGTGGAGCAAATTCTTGCAACTCACGGCAAAGCCGACGGGGCCGGAGAGGTTGGCATGATCGGGCGCGGGGTAAAAGCATTGATGCGTGGCGCCGCGGAGGCGGGAACGCCGCGCGACATTGGCAAGAATTACTGGGATTATCTAAAGCGCAGATACCCTGACGCCGATAGGATCGTCGATAAATCGATCACCTCCTACGCCTATATCGGCATTCTGGCGCAAATCTTCCCGCAAGCGCGCTTCATCGTGACCCGCAGGGACCCTTTGGACAACGCGTTTTCGATCTACCGCAATACCTTTGTTGAAGGGCGCCACAGATATTCCAACGATCTGGCTGATATTGCGCGGTTTACAAGGCTGTTTGAAAGGCAGGTCACCTATTGGCAAAAGGCGCTTCCGGGCCGGTTCTATGAGCTTCGCTACGAGGATCTGGTTGCCGATTTCGAGGCGCAAGCCAAAGCGCTGGTCGCGGCCTCTGGTCTGGAATGGGATCCGAACTGCCTGAACTTCCATGAAAACGCCCGCCGGGTCGATACGCTCAGCACGTTGCAGGTTCGCCAACCGATTTATGCGTCCTCCATCGGGGCAGGGCATGTTTTCCGCGAAGAGATGTCGCGCTTTGTCGACGAATATCAGCGCCTCGCCTGAGACTATTTTCAATACAAGTTTAGAAACAAAAAAGACCGCCCCGAAAGGCGGCCTTGTTCTTTCCTTGGTGATCCGTGTGGATCAGCCCTGACGGGCTTTGAACCGAGGTTGTGTTTTGTTGATCACGTAAACGCGTCCCTTGCGGCGTACAACGCGGCAATCGCGGTGGCGCGCCTTCAGGGAGCGAAGCGAGTTTTTGACCTTCATGTCTCTTCTTCCTTTCCTCAAAGCGCGTCTGCGCCTTAAAATTCTGTTCCGAACGTGGCGTCCGGGTCTTGCGATGGTGGGCACTACTAGGTTCGAACTAGTGACCCCTTCGATGTCAACGAAGTGCTCTACCACTGAGCTAAGCGCCCATCGTACCTGAATTTCCCGATCGATCAAAACGACGTTTTGACACAGTTGGTCCACGTTGGTTGGCGCTCTATAGAAGGAGTCGCGGGACCTTTCAAGAGCTTTTGAGTTGCCACATTGCGGCCTATAAGGTGAAGTAGGAAGGGTAAAATGTTGAAAGACGCATATAAGTTGCACCTCCCGGAGGTGCAGACCACCTCTGTGGTCTTTGCGAGCCCCCATTCGGGGCGCGAATACCCATGGGCGTTTCTGCGTAAATCCGTGTTGGATGAGCAGATGATCCGGTCCTCGGAAGATGCGTTTGTCGACATGTTGATCGAGAATGCCAGCGCTTGCGGTGCCCCGATGCTGGCGGCGGTCATGCCGCGGGCTTATCTGGATCTGAACCGTTCCGCAGATGAATTGGACCCGGCCGTGATCGAAGGCGCAAAGCGGGTCAATCACAACCCACGAATTGCGTCTGGTTTGGGGGTCATCCCGCGGGTTGTCTCAAAC
This sequence comes from uncultured Rhodobacterales bacterium, assembly GCA_964352105.1. Classification (GTDB taxonomy): domain Bacteria; phylum Pseudomonadota; class Alphaproteobacteria; order Rhodobacterales; family Rhodobacteraceae; genus Litoreibacter. The sequence goes on from CAYGQQ010000011.1 coordinate 32,903, forward strand.
GGGCGCGAGATTTATCGCGGCAAGATGAAACTGTCGGAAGCCCATGCCCGTATTGCGAATTACTGGCGGCCCTATCATGACCGCTTGCAGGCGTTGCTGGACAGCACGCGGCTGGAATTCGGCAAGGCCATTTTGGTGGATTGCCATTCGATGCCCCATGAGGCGACAGATGCGATGATGCGTCCGGGCCTGCCTCGTGCGGAAATTATCATCGGGGACCGTTTCGGGGCGTCTGCCTCCAGCGCGATTGTGGATCAGCTGGAAGATGTGTTCCTGCGTGCGGGCCTGAAGGTCAGCCGCAACACACCCTTTGCCGGGGCCTATATCACGCAGAATTATGGTCGCCCGTCCCACGGACAACATGCCATCCAGATAGAGATCGACCGCTCGCTCTATATGAACGAGCTGCTGGTGCGTCCGAACGGAAATTTCCACGCCTTCAAACGCTTGATGAGCGGCGTCGTAGCCGAAATTGCCGAGATCGGGCGCGATCAGCTTCCGCTGGCGGCAGAGTAATCCGACCTAAACGTCTTTTTGCTGCGTCTCTGGCTCATCTGACAGAATGCGCCATGCGTCTCCCTCCAGATCGTCATATTGCTCGGAGCGCAGCGTCCACAGAAACGCAACCAGCGCCAGAATTGCGAGGGTCAGGGAGACGGGGACGAGGACAATTAGAACATTCATCAACTACCTCACCCGCAAAGCGTTCAAAAGGACGGTGATGGAAGACGCCGACATCGCAATCGCGGCGCTGAGCGGGGTGGCAAAACCCAAAACCGCAACAGGGATCGCAATCGCATTATATCCCGCCGCAATGGCAAAGTTTTCCAACACCCGGCTGCGTGCGGCCTTTGCCGTCCTGATGGCCCCAGGAATTTCGCGCAGGCTTTGACCGAGCACGACGATGTCAGATGCTGCGCGCGAGGCATCCAGCGCTGAGGCCGGAGATAGCGAGGCGTGGGCTTGCGCTAACGCCGCTGTGTCGTTCAGCCCGTCACCGATCATCAAGACCCGCGTACCTGCATCTGAAAGGGCCACAATGGCGGCTTGCTTCTGTGCGGGTGTCATCGCTCCGGTAGCGTCAATGCCTCCCAAAGCGCGGCCGATGCGGTGCGTGGCACGTTGTGTGTCGCCGGAGAAGATCTGCACCGCAAAGCCCATCTGCCTGAGGTCCCTGACAGTCTGGATCGCCCCGTCACGCAGGCTTTCGCTGAACTGCAGCGGGGTCGCGGGAAAGCCGCCAATGGAGAAGGCAGGCGATGACACGGCACCAACCCAATCGGCATGACCAAGTTTGACAATCTGACCCTCCCAGATAGCCTGCACGCCGCGCCCCGGAACCTCTTTGATGTCATGAAGCGGCAGGGCCCGCGTATCGCTTGGAATAGCGGCAGCGATGGCTTGCGATACCGGGTGGCTGGACGATTGGCTGAGCGCGGAGAGAACGCCAAGCTCTTCTGGCGTCAGGTGATTGATGTCCAAGGTCGCGTGCCCGGTCGTTAACGTCCCGGTCTTGTCGAAAACAACCGCATCGACCTCGGCCAGACGTTCCAGCGCAGTGGCGTCTTTCACCAATAACCCATGGCGGAAGAACCGTCCCGAAGCGGCTGTCATCACGGCAGGGACCGCAAGGCCAAGCGCGCAGGGGCAGGTGATGATCAGAACTGAAATCGCGATATTGAGCGAATGCGCCACATCGCCGGAAACGAAGATCCAACCGGCAAACGTCACCAGTGCCAGCACATGCACGGCAGGCGCGTAAATCTGCGCGGCGCGGTCTGCCAAGGCTGTGTAGCGGTTCCGGGTGCTTTCGGCGGTTTCAACAAGCGCGGCCATCCGGCGCAGCGACGTGTTTTCTCCGATGGCGGTGACCTCAAGCGTCAAAGGAGCGGTCAGGTTCAATTCCCCAGCGGCCAGCAGGTCCCCCGGTTTGACACCGACGGGCATGCTTTCCCCGGTAAGCAGGGAGCGATCCAGTTCGGATGTGCCGCTTTGCGTGATCCCATCAACCGGGATGCGCATGCCAGCAGGCACGATGATTGCATCGCCAATGTTCAGCTGTGAGACATGCACGGTTTCCCGCAAGCCATCGCGTATGCGGATGGCCTTGGGCACTTCCAACGCGCTCAGTTCCTGTGAGGCAGAGCGTGCGGCCATCCGGGTGCGGTGGTCCAGATAGCGCCCGACCAGCAGAAAGAAGGTCAGCGACAAGGCTGCGTCGAAATAGACATGCGTGCCGCCTTTCGCGGTCTCAAACACCGACAGACCGGCCGCAAGGACAATGGCCAGCGTAATCGGGACGTCCATATTCAACCGCCCCGCGCGCAAGGCGGTCAACGCTGAGGACGCGAAAACCTGGGCTGAAAATAGCAGCGCCGGAACCGCGATACCTGCGGAAATCCAATGGAACATGATCTGTGTCGCCGCAGACGCGCCCGACCAGACCGCCACGGAAAACAGCATCACATTCATCATTGCAAAGCCTGCAACCGCGAGCCTGAGCAGCATCAATCGCCCGGCGTCGTCACTTTGGGTCGAGGCCAGCATGTCAGCGTCCAGCGGAAACGCCTCAAAACCGGAGTTCGTCAGCAGCTCTGCCAGATATTCTGCTTCCATATCAACGCAGGAGACACTCACCCGTTTCAGGCTGAGGTTCACACGTGCGTCGGTCACGCCGGGGTGGTTTTGCAGGATGCGCTCCACGCCACTGATGCAGCCAGCGCAGTGGATACTGGGCAACGACAGTACGAGATCGGCGGGTGCCGGAACGCGCGCTGCAACCGACTGCGCCAACGGAACCGCCGCACAGGCCGGACAGGCCGATATGGGTGCTGTCACGGTCATTTCTGAACGTGCACGATGATGCGTTGCTGGAACCGGGTGCCGTCCTTTGCCAGCGCGACAAGGCGAAGGTTCCAGTTTCCGTCTCCAGCAGATACGGGGGCTTTGAACGCGGTGCCATCGAAGCGAAATGCCGGGAACTGGTCTTGCGCGGTATGGGTGGCGCGTCCAAGCACGGCAGATCGGATTTCTGGCGCAACAGCTTTGCCGTCTTGCACAATCTCAAGGGATAGAACACCCTCTTCGATCTTAGCGGACACATCCCAGCCAAGCGCTTCCTGTGCTGTGCGGTCGGCTTCAAAGGCCTGACTTGCAACGTAGGAGTTCTTGGTCTCCAGCCCCGGAAAAGTCGCAACGGCTTGAAAGGCGAGGATCAGATTGACCCCGATGATGACGGCAAAACCGGTGCAGAACATCAAAGCGACCTTGAACCCGGTCAGAGGTCTGGCAACAGAGGCGGACATCAGTTTTCCTTCCCATTGAACGTGGTGTCGCGATGCGCGCGCTCACCGTTTTCAGTGTCTTCGACCCAGAACCGAAGGTCCGTGCGATCTTTTGAGGCGGCTGGGTCTTGCGGCCGTGCGGTCACGTAGACGCGCTGCAAGGTTGTGCTGTCAGGGGCCACGGTGACAATATTGCGAGGGGTGCCTTCCAGCTCGATCCGAAGAATGTCCTCGGAGCTTAGCGACAGGCGGAAATCCCGCGCCTCGCTATGCTTGTTTCGCAAGCGCACCGCGTAGGTGTTGCGCACGGAGCCATCAGACAGAGTAATGAAAGTCGGGTTGCGTACCGGGTCAACGGTCAGATCAATCTCGGCGCGGATAAACAGCGCAAAGACCAGACCGAAACCGATCAACGACCAAAGGGCCGTGTAAAGGATGGTGCGGGGCCGCAGGATATGCTGCCAAAGGGGACGCGGTGGATTGCCCGCGCGTTCGCGCGGCTCATCCGACAGGGCCAGATAGTCAATCAACCCGCGCGGCTTGCCGATCTTGTCCATCACGTCGTCGCAGGCATCGATGCAAAGCGCGCAGGTGATGCACTCCATCTGCTGGCCGTCGCGAATATCAATGCCCATCGGGCAGACATTCACGCAGGCCATACAATCGATGCAGTCGCCGGTGTCTTCCATCCGCTTTTTGGCGCGCGGCTCCCCCCGCCAGTCGCGGTAGCCCACGGTCAAGGTGTCGTCATCCATCATCGCGCCTTGAATTCGCGGCCAAGGGCACATGTAGATGCAGACCTGTTCGCGCATGAAGCCGCCAAACACAAACGTCGTGGCTGTCAGAATGGCGATGGTGATATAGGCGATGGGATGCGCCTCAAAAGCCAGCAAATCGCGGGCTAATTGCGGGGCATCGGTGAAGTAGAACACCCATGCGCCACCTGTGGCCACGGCAATCAGAAGCCACACCAGCCATTTGGTGAGCCGGAGCCGCCACTTGTGTAGGTCCCATTTTGCATTCCAAAGCCGGACCCGCGCGTTGCGGTCGCCCTCGATCCAGCGTTCCACCAGAATGAACAAGTCCGTCCAGACGGTTTGCGGGCATGTATAGCCGCACCAGACCCGGCCCAAAGCGGACGTGAATAAAAAGAGGCCGAGCCCCGCCATGATCAACAACCCAGCGACGAAGTAGAACTCGTGCGGCCAAATCTCGATCCATAGGAAGTAAAAGCGGCGCCCGGCCAAGTCGACCAGAACTGCCTGGTCAGGGAGCGACGGCCCCCGGTCCCATCGGAACCAGGGCGTCAGGTAGTAAATTCCCAAAGTGATGGCCATGATCCACCACTTGAAAGTTCGGAAAAATCCCGACACCCGCCGCGGGAAAATCGGCTCTTGCGGGGCATAGAGGGGTTGGTTTTCTGAATTGCTCATATCGGTTCCGGACCTGTTCGCTGAGCCGTTGGTACTGAGCTTTCCCACCCACGCCTTTGACCCAGATCAAATTCCATAAAAAACCCCAGCCCAGGGGATTGCGCGAACAGGTCCTTGGGCTGGGGCAACCGCGGCATCAAATTTTCCGCAGTATCCTCCTCCTGATGAATGTCAGTGCGCTATTCGCCGCCTCCCAGGCCATGCACATAGGCAGCGACTGCATTCACGTCGGCCACTCCCAGCCGGTCGCCCCATGGGGGCATCACGCCGAAGCGTGAATAAGTCACTGTTTCGGTCAGTGTCTCGGGGTCGCCGCCATAAAGCCAAATGGCATCTGTCAGGTTGGGCGCACCTTGTTCGCGGTCTCCCAGACCCATGTCGCCATGACACGAAGAACAATTGTCGGCATAAACCTCAGCGCCCGCTTCGGCGAGGCCGGGATCATGGTCCTGGCCAGAAATTGCCAGGACGTGATTGACGACCTCGCCGATCTGGTCTTCTTCGAGAATTTCCCCAAAGGCGGGCATCTCAGACCAGAGCGCATCGCCATCCACGTCGTTACGTATTCCGTGAGCGATTGTGGCAGCGATTTCGTCGATGGACCCTCCCCAGAGCCAATCATCATCAAGTAAGTTCGGATACCCTTTCGCACCCGCAGCCCCGGAGCCGTGGCATTGCGAGCAGTTGGTGCGAAATACGGCCGCACCGTTTGCCACCGCAAAGCGCTGCAGGTCCGGGTTGGCGGACAAGGTGGTCAGATCTATCTGCGCCAAAGCGGTCTTCAGGTCGGCGTTTTGCTGCTCGAACCGGTCGATATCGGCGGCAACCTCCGCGCGCGTGGAATAACCCAGCAGGCCAGAAGTCGCGCCCGACAGCATTGGCCAGGCGGGATAGGCGATCGTGTAGCCGACCCCCCAGATAATCGTCAGATAGAAGCACCACAGCCACCAGCGGGGCAGGGGGTTGTTCAACTCCTTGATGCCGTCCCATTCATGGCCCGTGGTGTCCACACCGGAGGTCTCGTCGATGTCTGGCTTGGTCGGATCGCTCATACCAGTGGCTCCTGATCAAAGTTGAAGGCGCTCTTGCAGCTGCAATCAGGGCAGCTTTTGATGCAGGGCAGTTTGCGCGTCTCAAGCGTGTCGTTCCGGAAGGGAATATTTGCGGTTTCTTCATGGATGGCGCGGCTTCCGGGGCGGAACGCCCAGAGGATTGTGCCGATAAAGAAGGCAGTCATCAAAAGCAGAACCCAGCTATCTGCAAGTTCGCGCAAGAATGAATAGGTTTCCATATGGCTGCTCCTTTAGCGGCTTTCGTCAGGCACGAAGGTCGTGAAATCGACCAGCGTCCCGAGCATTTGCAAGTAGGCGATAAGGGCATCCATTTCGGTGATACCGGGTTGCCCATCGAAATTGCTGACTACCGCACCGGGATAACGCGCGAGCATATCTTCCCAGTCAGCATCGGGATCGGCCTGCACGGTGAAATCGGCCTGCGCGCTGTCGATCATCTCATCGGTGTAGGGCACGCCAACAATGCGGTGCGTTTCCAGAAGGTCCTTGACATATTCACCATCAATCGGTGTGCGGCCCAGAAACGCGTATTTCGGCATGATCGATTCCGGCACCACAGATTGCGGGTCGCTCATGTGATCCACATGCCAGGCGTCTGAATAGCGCCCTCCCACGCGGGCCACATCCGGGCCTGTCCGTTTGGAGCCCCATTGGAACGGATGGTCATACATCGATTCCGCCGCCAGACTGTAATGGCCGTAACGCTCCACCTCGTCGCGCATTGGACGGATCATTTGGGAATGGCAGGTGTAGCAGCCTTCCCGGATATAGATGTCGCGGCCTGTTAGTTCCAAGGGCGAGTAGGGCCGCATGCCTTCGACCTTCTCGATGGTGTTTTCGAGATAGAAGAGCGGCGCGATCTCGACGATGCCGCCCACAGTGACCACTGCAAAGCAGGAGACCAGCAGAAGCGTCGGGCTACGTTCGAGAATTTGGTGTTTTGTCAGAAATGCCATGGGTCCCGCTCCTTATTCAGCTGGTGTGGCGATAGGGTTGACGGGAACGGTGACGCGTTTGCCGCCGCGGATGGTCATCCACATGTTCCAGGCCATGATCAGCCCCCCCGTGAGGTAGAGCACTCCACCAAGGCCGCGCACGACATACATCGGGAATTTCGCACTGACCGTGTCGGCGAAGGAGTTCACGAGGAAGCCCTGCGCATCGACCTCACGCCACATCAGGCCTTCCATGATCCCGGTGACCCACATGGAGGCGGCGTAAAGAACGATGCCAATGGTGGCGAGCCAGAAGTGCCAGTTGATGGCGCTGAGCGAGTACATCTGCGTACGGCCCCAAAGCTTCGGTGTCAGGAAGTAAAGCGCACCGAAGGTGATCATCCCGTTCCAGCCCAAAGCGCCGGAATGCACGTGGCCAATGGTCCAGTCGGTGTAATGCGACAGAGAGTTCACGGCGCGGATCGACATCATCGGCCCCTCAAAGGTGGACATGCCGTAAAAGGCGAGGCTGACCACCATCATCCGAATGATTGGATCGGTGCGCAGCTTGTCCCAAGCGCCTTGCAGCGTCATCAGGCCGTTGATCATGCCACCCCAGCTGGGCATCCACAGGATGATCGAAAAGACCATGCCAAGGGTCGAGGCCCAGTCGGGCAGGGCGGTGTAGTGCAAGTGGTGCGGACCCGCCCAGATGTAGAGGAACGTCAGCGCCCAGAAGTGAATTATCGACAGTTTGTAGCTGTAGACGGGGCGTCCCGCCTGCTTGGGCACGAAGTAGTACATCATTCCCAGAAACCCGGAGGTCAGGAAGAAGCCCACCGCGTTGTGGCCATACCACCATTGGGTCATCGCATCCTGCACACCTGAGAATAGCTGCACGGATTTTGAGCCCCAGATTGAGACCGGAATGGAGATATTGTTGACGATATGCAGCATCGCGACGGTGACAATGAAGCTGAGCAGGAACCAGTTGGCCACGTAGATATGGCGCTCTTTGCGGATGAAGATCGTGCCGAGATATACGGCAAGGAATGAAACCCAAACGAGCGTCAGCCAGATATCCACATACCATTCAGGCTCTGCGTATTCCTTGGATTGTGTGGCCCCCAGCAAGTAGCCGGTCGCGGCCAGAACGATAAACAGCTGGTAGCCCCAGAAGACGAACCACGCCAGATTGCCGCCCCAGAGCCGCGCGCCGCAGGTGCGTTGCACGATATAGAAGGACGACATGATCAGCGCGTTGCCGCCAAAGGCGAAAATCACCGCAGAGGTATGCAGCGGCCGCAAGCGTCCGAAATTTGCAAAAGGTTGCGCCCAGTCGAAGTTCAGCGCGGGGAAGGCCAGCTGGAATGCGATGACGACACCCACCAGAAAGCCGATGCAACCCCAGAAACCGGTAGCAATGACGCCCGCGCGGACGACCCCGTCCATATAGCCGGTGGTATCGATCTGCTTGACCGGCTCGTCCGTGTTTCTGAGGACCCAGAAGAACAGACCCGCCGACACCGCCATGATGAGAATCCCATGGACCTGAAAGGCAATGTCACGGCCCCAGTTCGCAGCCAAGGCGGCGAACAGAAAGATCAGCCCCAGCAAAACAAGCTTTACATAGTTCAACATCGCGGTCGTCCCCTTCAATAATTCAACGCGCAAAACGACTGCGCGTGACCTGTTCGTAGGGGCGTTGTGCCAAGTCCCGGCTTGCCAAACTTTGATCTGGGTCAATTTTCGAAAAATCCGCAATTTGAGCCAGATCAATGTCGGAGAGCTCAGTCCGCGAAAAGATACCGGTGACCGGCAAGCACAATCATCGGGAGGTTTCGGGATGAGCTACAAATCAATTGCAACGATTGTCTTCGACAGGGAGGGCGGTTCTGCGGCGCTGGAATTTGCAATCTGTGCCGCGCGCGAATGGGGTGCACATCTGCATGTGGTCTGCATCGGGGTCGATAGCACAGACCCCGGGTTCTACTATGCGGGCGCGCAAGCGATTGCCGTGCAGCAAAATCTGGAACACGCCCAAGACACCGTCATCGATCTGGAGGCCAGCACCCGTGCAAGACTGGCGGCAGAAGATATTGCATGGGACGTGGAAGCCGTCACGATGATGACCAGCGGGCTGGAGCCTTTTCTGGCCACACAAATGCGTTTCAGTGATCTTGCAATTCTCCCGCTGCCGTTTCGGGAAAATAGCAGTCCTCTGGATTCCGTGATCTTCGAGGCATGCATTTTTGGAGCCGATATTCCGGTTCTTGTTGTGCCTGAGGGTCAGGATGCGCGGGTGCCGCCATCGCGTATCATGATTGCCTGGGACAACGGGGCGGAAGCGCTGCATGCTGCGCGCGCCGCAATGCCGCTTTGCCTGACCGCGCAGGAGACAGAGATCTGTGTGATCGACCCCCCTGTGACAGGTGCAAACAGGTCTGACCCCGGTGGTAGGCTTGCGCAAATTCTGGCGCGTGCGGGTGCCAATGTTGAGATCACAATCTCTGCCCGTCTGAAATCTTCCATCGCGGAGCAAATTCAACGCCGGGCCGTCGAGACGGATACCGATCTGATCGTTATGGGGGCTTATGGCCACTCCCGCTTGCGCGAAGCCGTTCTAGGGGGCGTCACACGCACAATGCTGAAAAACGCACCTGTGCCTGTGTTGCTGGCGCATTAGGGTTAGCCTGCGTCACCTGCTTCATGACGCAGACGTTCCAGATCGGGAATGATCACGCGTCGCTTGCCTTGAAGCTGGATGATCCCGTCCGATTTCAGTTTCGAGAATTGGCGGCTCACCGTTTCCAATGTCAGTCCAAGATAGTCTGACATGGCGTCGCGGGTCAGGGGTAATTCGATGCTCAGATCGCCCTCCGATGCAAGCTCTGTGGTTGTGGTGCGTCGCGCGATCAGCAGCAGGAAGCTCGCAATTTTTTCGCGCGCTGTCTTGCGCCCCAGAAGAAACATCCAGTCCCGTGCAGCGTCCAATTCATCCAAGGCCATTTCCAGCATGCGCTGCGCAATATGAGGTGTGTTGCTGACCAATTCCTCGAATTGCTTTCGCCTGAAACAGCATAGCGTCACATCTGTGACGGCGGTCACATCATAAACGGCCTGATCCCTGCCGGGTCTGCCGATGAAATCCGACGGCAACATCAAACCGACCGTTTGCTTTCGGCCGTCTTCGGTCAAATGCTCGATGGTCGCGGTGCCTGAAACGATGGAGGCGACAAACTCCATCCGGTCCCCACTCCACATGATTGTGCGGCCAGCTTCATAGGTTCGATAGTACTTGATCGATTCGAGCGTTTCCATTTCCTTGGCGTCACAGGTCGCGCAAACGGCCCGGTGGCGGATAGGGCAGGTATCGCAATTCTTGGAAAAAGACAGATCCATGGTCATATCCGTGCGTTCGTCACTCTGCATTGGCAGTACACCAAACATCGCAAAAATGCCTCGAAAGCGAAAGGTCCGATTACGATGCCGTTTTTCATCGCCTATCGCAGCGATCTGCCTTTGACGATTGCATCTTTGCCGAAGCGTTCCCGGATCGCATCCGTCGCCCGTTCCGCCTTGTTGCGCTTGGCCGCATCCGGGTCGAGAAGATCGGGCGTTCTGTCGGCGTCTTCCTCAGATATCAGATCGCTCACGCCAACACCCAGCAACCGGATTGGCCCGATATCACCGGTTTGACGAAACAGATCGCGCGCGGTGCGGTATACCGTGTCGGCCATCTGCGTGGGCTCGCGCAGGGACAGCCGGCGGGTGACCAGCTTGAAATCGGCTTTCTTCAACTTCAATGTCACAACCCGGCCAGCAATGCCTTTGGCCTTCGCCCTGTCGGCGACTTTCTCGGACATCCGCCACAAATGCCCGTCCAGAATGTCCCAGTCAGAGGTGTCTTCGTTAAACGTGGTCTCATTCGAGATGCCCTTCACTGGCGTGTGGGCAGAGACGCGGCGATGATCCTCGCCACGCGCCAAAAAATACAGCCGGTCCCCCATGGAGCCGAACCGCGCGCCCAGGTCTTTGCGGTCCCAGCGCAGCAGGTCTGAAAATGTCCGGATGCCGGCCTTGTCCAGGGAGGCCTGGCCAACCGCGCCCACCCCCCAGATCATTGATACTGGCTTGTCTTTCAGGAAATCAGCCGTTTCCGCCTTGCCGATCACTGAAAACCCGCGCGGCTTGTCCAGATCAGAGGCGACCTTGGCCAGAAACTTGTTATGGCTGAGCCCGATGGAGCCCGAAAGCCCGATCTCATCCTGCATCCGCTTAACCAGACGCGCCAACATGATCGCAGGCGGCTCCCCGTGCAAGGTTTCGGTCCCGCTCAGGTCAAGAAACGCCTCATCAAGGGACAGCGGTTCAATGGCGGGGGTCATTTCTTCCATGATCGCGCGGATCTGCCGGGAGGCTTCTACATAGACGTCCATCCGGCCCCGCACCACGACGGCTTCTGGACACAGCTTTAAGGCCTGAAACATCGGCATGGCGGAGCGCACACCTTTGATCCGCGCAATATAGCATGCCGTGGAGACCACACCGCGCCTGCCGCCGCCGATAATCACAGGCTTGTCGCGCAGCTCCGGATTATCGCGCTTTTCAACGCTGGCATAGAACGCATCGCAGTCCATATGCGCCGTTGTCAGCGAAAAAAGTTCAGGGTGATGCAGAACACGCGGCGAGGCACAAGCGGGGCACCGGGCACCACCATCAAACTGGGCAAAACATTCGCGGCAGAAACTTGGCATAAGCGCAAAATAGGCGATGCATTTGAGCAGCACAATCGCCGTATGTCAGTTGGAAAAGCTCGGAATTTCTTCAAAATGGCGCAATTCGCCCCCATATAGACAGTAACTTTTATTGGAGAGACGCCTCATATGGAGCAGTTACTTATTGATTTCCTCGGCAATAACCTCGTGTTTTTGCTGCTATTCGCACTTATTATCGTTGCGATTTATTCCGGTGTTCGGATTGTGCCGCAAAGTGAAAAACACGTTGTGGAGCGGTTTGGCCGGTTGCGGTCGGTTCTGGGCCCAGGGATCAACCTGATCGTGCCATTTCTGGACCGGGTCGCCCATAAGATTTCCATTCTTGAGCGGCAGCTGCCCACAGCCAGCCAAGACGCCATCACCAGCGACAATGTGCTCGTGCAGGTGGAAACCAGTGTGTTCTACCGGATTACCGAGCCTGAAAAGACCGTTTACAGAATTCGCGACGTGGATGCGGCGATTGCCACGACGGTTGCGGGCATCGTGCGGTCCGGCATCGGGGAGATGGAGCTGGACGAGGTGCAATCCAACCGTCAACAATTGATCGTTCGGATCAAGCAGCAGGTTGCAGATGCGGTCGATGACTGGGGGATCGAAGTAACCCGCGCAGAGATTCTGGATGTGAACCTGGATCAAGCGACCCGCGAAGCAATGTTGCAGCAGTTGAACGCCGAACGTGCCCGTCGCGCCAAGGTGACAGAGGCCGAAGGGTCCAAACGGTCCGTGGAACTGAATGCCGACGCAGAGCTTTACGCCGCAGAACAATTGGCCAAGGCGCGCCGAATTCAGGCGGACGCGGAAGCCTATGCAACCGGTGTGGTCGCGAAAGCGATCGCGGAAAACGGACTGGAAGCCGCACAATACCAAGTTGCCCTGAAGCAGGTGGAAGCCCTGGTCAAGGTAGGCGAAGGCAGTGGCAAACAAACCGTGCTGTTGCCGACCAGCGTGCTGGATTCCTTCTCTGACGCATTCGGGTTGCTGAAAGGACGTAGTTGATGGATTTCGCTCAGTACTGGATCTGGTTTGCCGCGGCACTTGCGCTGGGCATCCTGGAGATCCTGATCCCGGGCTACATTCTGCTTGGGTTTGCCCTTGGGGCCGCCGCTGTCGGGATCGTCTTTCTTGCGGGTGGCGTGTTTGCGACCTACCTTGCGGGGTCTTTGCCGATCACCCTTGTGGCCTTTGGCGCGTTCTCTCTGGTTGCATGGCTCGTCATGCGCTACGTCTTTGGCCTGAAAACCGGTCAAGTGAAGGTCTGGGACACGGATATCAACGACCGCTAGTCAGAATCGCAGGATTATTTGCCAAAAAACCCGTCTTCTCTGAGGCGGGTTTTTTGTTGGCTTGACCGCTTTGCTGATGGTTTCAGCCGCGATTCTCACGCGATGTGACCGGTTTCTCACGGGGGTGTGAGGGGTTGCGCGGGAGGG
>CAYGQQ010000012.1:0-23929 GCA_964352105.1 uncultured Rhodobacterales bacterium
CCCAGGTGCCGACCCCCCCGGCGCCGACGGCGCTGGCGATGATGGCCCAGGTGACGACAAACCCGGCGACGACGGTCCGGGCGGTCCTGGTGGTCCCGGTGACGGTGGCCCCGGCGACGATAAACCCGGAAAAGACGACTAAGTCTTACCGGTCTTAGAAAATGAAAAACGGGGCTCTCTGCGGGGCCCCGTTTTTTCGTTTAGATGGATCGTCTCTAAGCGCTTTTGGATGCGACGGACAGGATTGCCGACCACTGGCTGGGCGCATCTGCATTTTGCATGCGCAGGAACACGTAGCCGGTGCTGTCCCAATGCTTGATCTTGTTGGTCAGGTTATCTAGCACGTAATCCCCCGATGCAGCCCGAACCACCAGAACAGCGTGGGCTTGGCGACGGCTGTCTAAAACCGTTGCAATCAGCAGTTTCTGCCCCGGAATTCCCGCCTTCATAAGCTCGCGCTTTTTGAGAAGGGCGAAATCTTCGCAGTCGCCGCCGCGGTTCGTGGGCAGCGCCCAATGCTCTTCGCGACCGTATTGGCGCGCGTCGGAGACCTCATTCACCTGACGGTTGATCTTCAGATTAATCTTGTTGACCAGAGCCATCTGGGCGGACGTCACTGGCGTCGCGCCTTTCGTCTTGGCGCAGGCCCATTGGAAGGTGCTGCACATCTGCGTGGCACCGGCCGGGGCTGTGGTTGCTTTCTTTGCGATGAGGAACGCTTGCGCGTACCCTGTTTCTGCCTGCGCAGGGGCAAGAAATGCCGAGAAAGCAAGCGCTGCGGCCGCGATCATACCGATCGTCATATGGGCCAGGCGGAGGCGGAAGTCCTGATCGGATGGAGACTGTGTGGCAGCAGCAGCGTTCATGTGATTTTCCCTTTTTCACGCCGCAGTGACGTGCTCGCAGGGACAGAAATCGCAGATCCAAGTGACCTCTTTCAGGCGCAATCAAGGAGTCTTTAAGCCTTTGGTAACATATTCTCGCCGCATTCCCGGCAGCGCAACACCGGCGTGACCTACTGTGCCAGCCAATCTGAACGAGTAATGTTCAATGGTGGATTTCAGGAAAGGTTAACAAATTCAGCGATCTACCGTGTGCCGCCAATGGCCGTGGTCACCTTGTTTGCGGCCTTGCGGACGGCTGCCGCAATTTCGTCCAGTTTTCCATCATGCATGCGGCTGACGGGCCCGGAAACAGAAACACCTGCAATCGGTTCGCCAAATGCATTGAACACTGGGGCCGCGATACAACGCATTCCTATATTGCGCTCTTCATCGTCAAAGCTGCTGCCGCGCGCGCGTGTTTGCGCCAGATCGGCGCGCAATGCTTCGGGTTTGATCAGGGTCTTGTCGGTAAATTCCTCCAACCCATGCCGCGCGAGCCAGTCCTCAAACCGTTCCGGTGGAAAATGTGCGAGCAGTGCTTTGCCAATTCCCGACGCATGCATTTTGCTTTGCGTACCGGGGGGAAAGAACGCACGGATTGACTCGTGGGTTTCCACTTGAAAGACAAAGAGGACCAGCTCGTTCCGTTCCATCCCCAAATTGGCGGTTTCGCGTGTTTCTTGCATCAGTTCGCGCAAGATCGGGCGGCTGACCTCAAGCAAAGAGCTGCGCCGCAGAAAGGCAGAGCCTACACGATACGCGCCAGACCCGACGTTCCAGATCTGTTGCTTGTCGTCAAACTCCGCAAAGTCATGCTGTTGAAAGGTGGTGAGAACCCGGTAGAGGGTGGCCGGCGATTGGTCGGTTTCCTTGGCGAGCTCTGACAGGGCCATTCCACCGTGCTCTGCCAAATGCTTCAGGACCGAGACGGCGCGATCCAGGGATTGAATCGTGTTCTGTTCGGTCTTGTCATGAAAGGCCTTAGGCCGCCCGCGAGGGCGTCTTGTAGGGGTCGAATCTGGTCCAGGGTCGGTCATTTTATTTCCATATGAAAAAACAAATTGCGTAATGAAAAATATAATCATCTGTTTTTGAACAGTAAAATACTTTTTTCATTTTACGGAATAGTTTTTCAAAAAAATTGTGAATGGAGATCTGTCCCCTTATAGAATGTTCATCCATCGAGGAGATTAGAGATGACGTCGCAAAATCCAGTTTTCATTCCCGGCCCAACAAATATCCCCGAACGCCTTCGCAAGGCTTGTGATATGGGCACGATGGACCACCGGTCGGCCGCGTTCAAAGACATCATTACGCCTGCGCTGGCGGGTGTGAAGGAGGTTCTCGGAACGCAAACGGGCGAAATCATTACCTTTCCAGCAACGGGAACAGGCGGCTGGGAAGCGGCGATCGCGAACACGTTGTCGCCGGGCGACAAGGTTTTGGCTGCGCGTCACGGCATGTTCTCCCATCGTTGGATTGATCTGTGCCAGCGTCACGGCCTGAATGTTCATGTTGTCGATGTGCCGTGGGGACAAGGCGCGCCTGTTGCGCAGTTCGCGGAGATTTTGGCGGCGGACAAATCCCATGAGATTAAGGCTGTTTTGGCCACGCATAACGAAACTGCGACCGGCGTGAAAAGCGACATAGCGGGTGTGCGCAAGGCAATTGATGCGTCAGGTCATCCGGCCTTGTTCATGGTTGACGGCGTTAGCTCCATCGGGTCGATGCCGTTTGAGATGGACGGATGGGGCGTTGATTTGGCAGTAACCGGATCGCAGAAGGGCTTCATGCTGCCGGCTGGCCTGTCGATTGTTGGTGTCAGCCAAAAGGCGTGGGACGCAATCGAAGACGCAAAACTAACACGGGCGTTTTTTGACTTTCGCGACATGCGCGATGCGGTTGCGGCAGGCGGCTATCCTTATACGCCCTCAGTTGGGTTGCTGAACGGGTTGGCGCAGTCGGTTGATATGCTGCTTGCGGAAGGCATGGACAATGTCTTTGCACGCCATACCCGCATTGCCAACGGGGTGCGCGCGGCGGTGAATGCCTGGGGCATGCAGCCCTGTGCCCAAAGCAGGGATCTTTTTTCCGATACTGTGACGGCGGTGGTTGTCCCGAGCGGGTTCAATGGCACCGATGTCGTGACCCACGCAGCGAAAACCTATGACATGGCGTTCGGCGTCGGTCTTGGCGATGTTGCAGGAAAAGTGTTCCGTATCGGCCATTTGGGCAGTCTCACCGATGCCATGATGCTGTCTGGTCTGGGCGTTGCGGAAATGTGCATGGCGGATCTGGGTTATCCGATCAAACTGGGTTCTGGCGTTGCCGCAGCGCAAGACGTGTACCGTCATGGTGCGTCCGCCTCTGCGATCGCGGCGGAGTAATACTGATGAAAGACAGCAGTCCAATGTATATCCCAACCTATGATGACGTGGTGCATGCCCATAGCAGGATCACGCCGCATATTCATCGCACGCCGGTTTTGACCTCGAGCTATTTCAACGAGCTGACAGGCGCGGAGTTGTTCTTCAAATGCGAGAACTTTCAGAAAGCCGGGGCGTTCAAGGTCCGTGGGGCGTCGAATGCGGTGTTTGGTCTGTCTGAGGCAGAGGCGGAAAACGGCGTTTGCACCCATAGCTCGGGCAATCACGCGTTGAGCCTGTCCTATGCAGCCGGCCGCCGGGGGATCGCGTGCAATGTCGTAATGCCCCGCACAGCGCCGGAGGCCAAAAAGGCAGCCGTGCGCGGTTATGGCGGGATCATCACGGAATGTGAGCCCTCGACATCCTCGCGTGAGGCAGTTTTTGCCGAAGTTCAGGCCAAGACGGGAGGGAATTTCGTGCATCCATATAATGACCCGCGGGTCATTGCGGGGCAGGGAACATGCGCGCGCGAGTTGATGGAGCAAACAGGTGGTCTCGATATGGTTGTGGCGCCGATTGGCGGCGGCGGCATGATTTCAGGCACGTGTCTGACCCTGTCCAACATCGCGCCCGAGACGCAGATCATCGCGTCCGAACCCGAGCAGGCCGATGATGCCTATCGCAGTTTCAAAGCGGGTCACATCATTGCAGATGACGCACCTGTAACGATTGCTGACGGGCTGAAGGTACCGCTAAAAGAGCTGACATGGCATTTTGTCTCGAACCACGTGACGGATATCCTGACCGCGTCCGAGCAGGAAATCATCGACGCGATGAAGCTGACCTGGCAGCGCATGAAACTGGTGATGGAGCCAAGCTGCGCCGTGCCATTGGCCACGATACTGAAAAACAAAGAGAAATTTGCCGGCAAGCGTGTCGGCGTGATTATCACAGGTGGCAATGTCGATCTCGACAAGCTGCCATGGATGTTGAGCTGAGAGGAAACACCATGAAAGACGTCATTAATTTCGAAGAGCTTGAAGTTGGCTACGACGTGCCTGCATTGCCCGGCATGGATGAGGCCGATATTCAGACCCCAAGCCTGGTGCTGGATCTGGACGCGCTGGAGCGCAACATCAAGAAGATGGGCGATTTTGCCAAGTCCCACGGGATGCGGCACCGGGTGCATGGCAAGATGCATAAATCCGTTGATGTCGCCTTGTTGCAAGAGAGCCTTGGCGGGTCCTGCGGGGTATGCTGCCAGAAGGTTTCCGAGGCGGAAGTTTTTGCACGCGGTGGCATCAGGGATGTTTTGGTCTCAAACCAAGTGCGGCAGCCTGAAAAGATCGACCGGCTTGCCCGGCTTCCCAAACTGGGCGCGCGCACCATTTGCTGCGTCGATGATCTGGACAATGTCGCAGACCTTTCTGCGGCGGCTATGCGCCATGGAACACAGATTGAGTGTCTGGTGGAAATTGATGTGGGTGCTGGGCGTTGCGGGGTTCAATATGGTGCTCCGGTTGTTGAACTTGCCAAGGCAATTGAGGCCGCTGAGGGTCTGAAATACGCTGGCATCCAGGCCTATCAAGGCGCGATGCAGCATCTCGACAGCTATGAAGATCGCAAAGAAAAAACACAGATCGCAATCGCGCAAGTCGCTGAAACGCTTGAGCTTTTGAAGGCTGAAGGCATGGAGAGCGATATCGTTGGCGGTGGCGGCACAGGCTCTTATTATTTTGAGAGCGCATCTGGTGTGTTTAACGAGCTGCAATGCGGATCTTATGCGTTCATGGACGCGGATTATGGCCGTATCCTAGATGAAAACGGCGCGCGGATTGATCAAGGCGAATGGGAGAACGCTCTGTTCATCCTGACCTCCGTGATGAGCCATGCAAAGGCGGACAAGGCGATTGTCGACGCCGGATTGAAAGCCCAGTCTGTTGACAGCGGGTTGCCCACGATATTTGGACGCACCGATGTTGAGTATGTCAAATGCTCCGACGAGCATGGTGTCGTCGCAGACCCCGATGGGGTGTTGAAGGTCAATGACAAGCTGAAGTTGGTTCCGGGCCATTGTGACCCGACATGCAACGTGCATGACTGGTATGTGGGCGTGCGCAACGGCAAGGTTGAGACGCTGTGGCCCGTCTCTGCGCGTGGTAAGGCTTACTAAGGACGGCTTGCCTCCGGCGGGAGGTATTTTTGGCAAGAAGAAGCGGGCCGGCGCGGATGTGCTGGCCTGGTGTTTTGAAGATTATAGGATAAGCCCATGTGGATCGTACCCGAGCGCGCAATTGCAGATTTGATCACTCCGGAGGCCAGTTTCCACGCGGTCGAGAGCGTTTTTGGCGCGATGGCAGCGGGGAATGCTTATAATTTTCCGGTGGTACGTGAGGCGATAGGCCATGAAGATGCGCTTTATGGGTTCAAAGGCGGGTTTGACCGGTCCGGTCTGGCTTTGGGGCTGAAAGCCGGTGGGTATTGGCCCAATAACCTGGAAAAGCGCGGCTTGATTAACCATCAATCGACCGTGTTTTTGTTTGATCCGGATACCGGCAAAGCAAGTGCGATGGTGGGTGGGAACCTTCTGACCGCTTTGCGCACAGCGGCGGCGTCCTCGGTGTCGATCAAGCATCTTGCGCGTCAGGACGTGGCGGTTTTGGGCATGGTGGGTGCGGGGCACCAGTCACATTTTCAGCTGCGTGCGGCCGTGAAACAACGCAATTTTGAGAAAGTGGTGGCGTGGAATTATCATCCGGAGATGTTGCCAAAGCTCGGCGAGACGGCGGCCGAGTTGGGGCTGCCATTTGAGGCGGTTTCACTGCCTGAGTTGGGGGCGCAGGCCGACGTTGTGATCTCGATCACATCCGCATTTTCGCCATCTTTGATGGATGCGCATGTCAGGCCCGGAACGCATCTTGCCTGCATGGGCACCGACACCCAAGGCAAGCAAGAGGTTGAAGCAGCACTTTTGGCCCGCGCAACGGTCTTCACCGACGAAGTGGCACAATCAGTTTCGATCGGTGAGGCGCAGCACGCGGTCTCGCAAGGGCTGATCTCGGAGAAGGATGTCCATCAGATCGGCGCGGTGATTAACGGAACGCATCCGGGGCGCTGCTCGGCCGAAGAGGTCACGCTTTTTGATGGGACGGGAGTTGGTTTGCAAGACCTTGCCGTGGCGCAGGCGGTCGTTGACATTGCCGTTAAGCGGGGCGTCGCAATCGAGGTGGATTTCTAGAGTGCGGTGTTACTGATTGCTGGCGATCAGGAAGCCAATTGCGGCGGCGAGCAGGGCACCGAGCAGAACAGCGAAGGCAATCTTGAATGCAGAATAAGGTCTTGCGCCGGAGACCTTTCCGGTCTGTCCGTTAACCACAAATCGGTAGCTTTTCCCGCGGTATTTATAGGCCGCGATCCAGATCGGCAGCAGAACATGTTTGTAGGAGACGTCTTTGACAATCGTGTCCGCGGACGTAATCCGCTGCTTGTCACCACCAATGTCAAACTTGATGTCCCGCGCGATCATGCGGTCCATGAAGGTTCGCGCTGTTAAAAACCCTTCTTTGATATCAATGGTATAGCTCTCCGCCCTGAAGCCGGCGAGATATTGCGGATCAAACGGGGTTAGCGAAGACAGGTCCCAAGGGGTCAGCTTATCAGTATGATCCTGAGGCAGGGATCGCGACCCCAAAACCAGGACATCGTCAAAGACCCGGGCAACCCGGCCCGAAACCGATCGCCAGCGGGTTTTGGCGACCCGTCGGGTCTGGCGTTTACCATCTTTCATGAAGCTGCGCGTCTCGTAATAGATTGTGCCGCGTTGTCCGGAATAGCGTGTCCGTGTGTTTGCATCATAGGTCCAGTAGGGGACGTAGACGCCCTCCAACCGGCGGCCTTTTCGGGCGAATTCTTGCAAGCGTGACGGGGCAAACCACAATTGGCCAAGCCACTGGGTCATGGCATCCCGGGCGTGGGGCTCGTCCAGAAAAAACGGCAAAACGCCAGACGGTCTGATCTGTTTTGATGTTGCACTTTCGATCACAAGCGGGGTTGCACAAAATGGGCATTCAAGGGCGTCTGTGTCGGGATCAAAACTGATTTCAGCGCCGCAGTTTGAACAGCCCGCGATGCGCGTCAATTCCACGGTGGTTGTGTCACTTTCCGCGAGTGCCTCATCAAAACTGCTTTCTGAGAGCAATTCGAATTTCGACGCGTCGATGGACTGTCTGTTGCCGCAATATTCACAGCTAAGATCTTGGGAGCCGGGGTCAAACCGCAGATCGGAGCCGCAAGTGTCACAGGGAAACCGGGTTTCGACAACAGCGACCTCGGTTGGAGGAGTTTCAGGCATCGCTGTTTCCCAACTGATGCACCCGTTTCCCTTGACTATTATGCGGCATAGGTCGCTGATCTAGATTAGGTACTTGCATGCAGTTTTGCGATCACGCTTGCGGTGGAGGCGGCGGAAGGACGGTGAACAATTGCGCCAGCGCCTGAACCTCTTCGGCGCGTTTCCAGCCGTCCTGACCTTGTGTCCAGACCAAGCTTTCGCGAGACAAATCACCCTTTGCGGCCATTTGGCCAAGTGTCGCGCGCGAGTATGGCCCCGATGTTTCGCCATCAACGGCCAGGTGCCAAATCGCTTCGACGGGAGGGGGCGGAGCAGGCATGGCAACCGGGCGGGTCTGGTTCATTTGATTGGCCATCGCCATGCCCATACCCATCCCAAGTCCGGCCCCCATACCGGAGTCGCCGGGGTTGTTTGCAGCTGCGGTCATCGCCTCGGCTGTTGAGTATTGTGTGAACCGCCCCAAGTCGCCCGCGATGCCGGTCGACGTACGCTTGTCCAGCGCCGCCTCAACGGCTTCGGGGAGTGAGACGTTTTCGACGTAAAATTCCGGAATTGTCACGCCATATGCCGCCACAATAGGGTTAATGGCTTGGACAACCAGTTTTCCCAGGTCGCCGGTATTTGCTGCCATATCGAGCGCCGGAATGCCGGAGCTTGCAATGGCGCGGGAGAACTCCTGAACGATGACGTTGCGGATCTGGAAGCTGATTTCGTCCATCGTAAACTCGCCGTCTGTGCCGACGATTTCCTGCAAAAACCGGGCTGGATCGACGACCTTCACCGCATAGGTTCCGAAGGCGCGTAACCGCATGGGGCCGAACTCAGGATCGCGCAACATGACTGGGTTTTTTGTACCCCATTTCTGGTCGGTAAACCGGGTAGTATTGACGAAATAGATCTCTGATTTGAACGGGCTTTTGAAGCCGTGATCCCAGGAATTGAGCGTTGTGAGAACCGGTAAGTTGTTGGTTTCCAACATATACAGCCCCGGCGTGAAGACGTCGGCCAATTGCCCTTCATGGATGAAGACAGCCGCCTGGCCTTCTCGGACAGTCAGCTTTGCGCCGTACTTGATTTCATGGCCGTGACGCTCGAACCGCCAGACCATCGTGTCTTGGGTGTCGTCCACCCAATGAATGACATCGATGAACTCACCGGTTAGAAAATCCAAAATACCCATTACAGTCTCCGTGTGTTGATCTAGCTTTCACCGCCGAGCAGTTCTGCCGCCAGAACTTCAATGACCGGTTTGGCTTGTGCGGGTGTGCCGCCCAAAGGCAGCCGCGGGTCGTAGAGCATGGTTAACAGCAACTCGTCATGGCGGGTAAGCAAAGCAAACTCGCCGTTATCATTGAAGATCGACGGACGGGCTGCGGGGCTATCATTGCTCAAGCCCAAGCCTTGCGCGATCTCTTCGTGAAAACAGCTTTTCCGCAGCAAGCTTGGGTGTTCCGATCTAATAATCGCGACGGCTGTATGAAAGATATTCGGAGCATCTGCATCCGTGAAAGCATAGACGGCGCAATAGGTTGGCCGAGCCATTTGTGTGATTTGTTCGACGATGGAGGTTTCTAATTCCGGGATCAGTTCTTGAAGACGGGGGCCAAAAGCTTTGAGCTCATCTGTGTCCAAGACTGCAACGTGGAAATTTCCACGCCCAAAACTGCGTGAAATCCGGTGCCCTGTTACGCGGGACAATCGCGCCGCAAAGTCGCTGACAAATTTAGTATCAGCCTTGCGTTGCTGTTCGTCAACGGACGCGCCGAACTCCATAGAAATCGCGATGGGCCTTTGCCAGCGCTGGACCCGGGCTTCAGAACTGCGTTTCTTGAATCGTCCATTTTCGTTTGTAAATTCGTTGAAAACGCCGATCTGGACGAAATTATCCACGAGCTGTCGTTTGGTAAAAGGCGTATCCGGGCCGCCGCCATCAGCGCGCAGGAGCCCTTGAACTAATAGGTCTTGTTCGACCCGTTGATAATAATCACGCAAGGCCAGACTTTCCTCTGACGGTGCGTAGGGCGTCACTAATTCGCGGTCGCGCGGGTCTGGTCGCGGACTGTCCAGAAGCGGCTCACACCCGGCAAGAAGACCCGCAGTTCCGACCCCCATCAGCAAATAGCGCAGCGCAACCATCAGGTGTCCCCTTGCGGCGCAGTAGCTGATGACAGGGATTTTCGCAGTCCGTCCTCAAGTGTTTCAAGTTCTTGCGCCGCCTGTGCTCTCTTGGCTTTTCCGGCATCGGCAATTTCCAGCGAGTCCTCGATCGTGCCGATCAGGTTTTCGTTGGCCTCCCGGATGGCTTCAATGTCAAAGACCCCGCGTTCAATCTCGGTTCGGATTTGCACATTGGCGTCACGCAGGTTTCTTGCGTTTGCTTTCAAAAGATCATTGGTCAGGTCAGTGGCTGCGCTGATGTCTTTGGCGGCGTCAGAGCTGCGTTGTATGGTTAACGCCTGGGCAAGCTGAGTCTCCCAAAGTGGAACGGTGTTAACCAAGGTCGAATTAATCTTTGTGACCAGTGCTTTGTCATTTTCCTGTACCAGCCGAAGCGACGGCAAAGATTGCATTGTCACCTGACGGGTAAGTTTCAGGTCATGCACACGGCGCTCCAGATCATCGCGGGCGGCGCGTATGTCGCGGAGTTTTTGGGCCGCCAAGGTCTTGTTTTCGTCGTCCGCGGCCTCAACTTCCGCTGCCAATGCCGGGATATCCGCGCGGTCCAGAAGTGCCAGTTTTTCAGTCCCCGCAGTAATATAGAGGCCCAGTTCCCGGTAAAACTCCAGCGTCTTCTCATAAAGCTGATCCAGCGCCTTTATATCCTTCAGCAACGTGTGCTCATGGGTCAGGAGGTTGCCGGTGATCTTGTCGATCTGGCCCTGAACTTCTTCAAAACGCGCGATAAATTTTGCGGCAGGTGCCAAACGCCCGATGGCTTTTTCCCACCAGGATTGCTCTGTACGCAGGTCTAGCTCGTCGACTGAGAAACCGCGAAGGGTCGCCACAATGTTTCGCAAAGAATTCCCGGCAGGGCCGACATCCTTGTTCTTGACGTCTTCCAACATCGACTGGCTGATTTTCTGCAACCCTACTTGGGCATTTGTGCCAAACGACACGATGGAGTTTGTGTCCATGATGTCAATTTGATCCATGCGCTGTCTGATATCGTCTGCAATCGCCGCGGGGGCGTCTTTAAGCTCAGGCAATGAGGCCTCAGGTTCAGGCAGCACAACGGCGCTTGCTTCCTTAACAAGGACAGCAGTCTCGGTGGCCTTTTTCACGATTTCATCAGACATGATTAACCTTTCTGACTGCTCTACTTTGTCGAAATTCCGTCGCGCTGTAAACGTTCTCTCAGAACGGATATCTCGATATCAAGATCAGACCGATTGCCAAGTAGGGCTTCGCCGGTTCGCGTGGCGAAATTCGCTTCAAGATCGTCAAGAAGGGCAACGAATTCTGCGCGCAATTCTGGGTCCCGCGTTTTGGCGAAAAGGGCTGAAAATTTCTCAGCCGCGTCTTTTGCGCCCAGCAAATAGACCCCCAAAAACCGGCGCGCGGTTGTAAGTTCCCTTGGATCTTCTTCGACGGCGCGAAACATCTTTCGCGCGGTTGTCTGAAACGCCTCTACGCGGGCCTGCAATGGTCTATCACCAACCTTTTCAATGGCTTGCAGCATCGCCGCCAGATGTTTTTCGGCCTCGTCTACAGCGCGGGCAACGCGGTCGATCTGATAATCACCGGGGCTTGCGGCCCCTTTGTCCTTCAAAGGATCGAAGCCAAACGACACCAGATGCAACGCGGTCGCAGTAAGCGCGTAAATACTCGCCCCGACAATACCGACATCTCCCGTGGCGAGAAAAACGCCAACCCCTGTCAGGGCTGCACCGAAGATCTTGCGCGGGATGGCGGGCCTGCGCGCGATAGTGCGCGTCTGGTAGGCTTCTTCCGCCTCCAGACCTTCACGCGTTAACCATGCGGCCAGCGCAATTGTGCCAAAGGCAAGCAGGCTGCGGACCAGCTCAAACGGGCCGTCGCCAAAGGCTGTGAACAGCAACGGGACGGCAGCAAAAAACAAGAGATTTGCCCGTCCGCGCATTTTTTGCGGCGATTTATTGGTAAAAGGCCCGCTTGTTTCGGGGCTGAATTTGTCGCCAAAGCGGTCGCTCATCACAACAGCCCAAAGGACGCGGAGGCCACCAGAATGAGCAGCATCACATAGGCTATTTTCTGTATTCCACCGGCGGACATAGGCCTCAAGTCTGTCTTAGACGCGGAAACATCGCGTCATTGGGAACATAAGTCCGCCCGTGGGAATTTACCACAGGCACGTGCCGAAGAAATTTCCCCGTAAGTGGACGGCCAGGCTACCTTCGCGTCGGCTTCTTTGGTCCACGGGGCTTTTTCTTCAAAGCGGGCGCTTGGTCGGGGCTGCGAAGTCCGAGTTGATCGCGCACGACGCGCGACTTGATCTCCTCGACCTCTCCGGGTTTCAGATCTTCTAGGCGAAACGGCCCGTAGCTGACCCGGATTAGCCTGTTCACCTTGAGTCCAACTTCGCCCAAGGCGCGTCTAATCTCGCGGTTCTTTCCTTCGCGCAGACCGATGGTCAGCCAGGCATTGGCCCCTTGAATGCGATCCAGCGTGACTTCCATCGGCTGGAATTTCTCACCATCGGCGGTTATACCTTTGCGCAAAGGGACCAACATTTCATCCGTTGGCATGCCGTTGACGCGCACCCGGTATTTGCGCAACCAGCCCGTTGCGGGAAGCTCCAAGCGGCGTTTGATGCCGCCGTCATTGGTTAACAAAAGCAGCCCTTCGGAGTTAATATCGAGCCGCCCGACACTGACCACCCTTGGCAGGCTGTCCTTCAAGGCATCAAAGACCGTTTCGCGACCTTTTTCGTCATTTTCCGAGGTGACCAACCCGATGGGCTTGTAATAACGCCACATTTTCAACGGTTCTGGAGCGCTGAGCGCTTTGCCGTCGACCGTGATCTTGTCGCTGACAACGACGTTCAACGCGGGGCTGTCGATCGTTTTACCATTCACCGTGACGCGGCCGTCCTGGATCATTGCCTCCGCCCCACGGCGGGATGCGATCCCGGCACGTGCGAGAACTTTTGCGATGCGGTCGCCTTGAGGAGTTTTGTCGGTCATGGCAGTGCCCTACATCCTCTGCCCCGTCAGGGAAAGAGGGTTGATCGGAAAGGCTTGATCGCAAGGGGCATAACAGGGCAGGGAAGGACATGGATTTTACGAGCTACATGAATGAGGCTTTGACGGAGGCGAAGGCCGCTGCTGCGCGGGGCGAAGTGCCTGTTGGTGCCGTGATTGTGGCGCCTGGCGGTGAGGTTGTGGCCCGCGCAGGCAACCGAACCCGGGAGTTGAGCGATCCATCCGCCCATGCCGAGTTGTTGGCCATCCGGCAGGCCTGCGCGGATTTGGGCTCTGAGCGGCTGCCCGGATATGATCTATACGTCACGCTGGAACCCTGTCCGATGTGCGCCAGCATCATCTCACAGACGCGAATTGCGCGGCTTTATTACGGGGCGTCCGATCCAAAATCAGGCGGGGTGGCACAAGGCCCGCGCATATTTTTGCACCCGCAGGCGCATCATGTCCCGGAGGTTTATGACGGGATTTCCGAGGCCGCTTGCGCTGCCATCCTGACGGCGTTCTTTGACGGCCTGCGCGCAGGTAAGTCCGGCCTTTAATTCTGGATCAATCCAGCGGAGCCGGGCAATACCCGGCACGGCATTTTGAATTTGCGGCGGGGGCCGCAAATGGAGCCCAATTCCATTTGGAATCGCATGGATTGCTGTTGCGCTTGAAGCTGCGTCGCCGGGACGCTAAACGAAGGTCAGTTTGAAGACGGAGACGTTATGTCAATTGATCGTACCACCGCTGCGCGGGTCGCAAAACTGGCGCGGATTGCCGTGCCGGAAGAGGCGTTGCCGAAACTGGCAGATGAGCTGAATGGCATTCTGGCCTTTATGGAGCAATTGAACGAAGTGGATGTGGATGGTGTGGAGCCGATGACCTCGGTGACGCCGATGGACCTGCCGCACCGTGAAGATGTGGTCAGTGACGGGGATCAGCAGGCCAAGATTTTGGCCAATGCGCCTGATGCGCGCGAAGGGTTCTTTGCAGTTCCGAAGGTGGTGGAATGAGCGATCTGAACAAGTTAGGCATCGCTGAAGCCCGCGATGCAATGCGCGCTGGTGACGTGAGCGCAGTTGAATTGACAGACGCCTGTCTGGACGCTGTTGAAGGCGCTAAAGCGCTGAATGCATTTGTGCATGACACGCCTGAGATTGCCCGGGATCAGGCGAAAGCGGCGGATGTGCGGATCAAGGCGGGCGACGCTCCTGATATGTGCGGAATTCCCTTGGGGATCAAAGACTTGTTCTGCACAAAAGGTGTGCCGGGACAGGCGGCCTCACGCATTCTTCAAGGCTTCAAGCCGGAATATGAAAGCACGATTACCACGCAATTATGGGATGCTGGCGCGGTTATGCTGGGCAAGCTGAACATGGACGAGTTCGCCATGGGGTCGTCTAACGAGACCTCAGTTTACGGCGATGTGATCAACCCATGGAAGGTTGACGCACGCGACCTGACACCGGGTGGCTCCTCCGGTGGGTCTGCGTCGGCAGTGGCCGCTGATTTGTGTCTGGCCGCGACCGGCACAGATACCGGCGGCTCCATCCGGCAACCGGCTGCCTTTGTGGGCATCACCGGGTTGAAGCCGACTTATGGTCGTTGTTCGCGCTGGGGTGTGGTGGCGTTTGCGTCTTCCCTGGACCAAGCAGGCCCGATGACCAAATCGGTGCGCGATGCCGCGATCATGCTGGGCGCGATGTCGGGTCATGACCCCAAGGACAGCACGTCGGCCAATCTGGCGGTGCCGGATTTCGAGGCCGCGCTGACAGGTGATATCAAAGGCAAGAAAATCGGTATCCCGAAAGAGTACCGCATGGACGGCATGCCAAACGAGATTGAGCAGCTTTGGGCAGACGGTACGGCAATGCTGAAAGACGCGGGCGCTGAGATCGTTGATATCACCCTGCCACATACGAAATACGCACTGCCTGCTTATTATGTCGTGGCCCCTGCGGAGGCATCGTCGAACCTTGCGCGCTATGACGGTGTGCGCTTTGGCCATCGGGCCAGCCTCGCGCAGGGCGATGGCATCACTGAGATGTATGAGAAGACCCGCGCAGAAGGCTTTGGCCCGGAAGTACAGCGCCGCGTGATGATCGGCACTTACGTTCTAAGCGCGGGCTTTTATGACGCCTATTACAACCGCGCCCGCAAGGTCCGCACACTCATCAAAAAGGATTTTGAGGACGTGTTTGCGGCGGGTGTCGATGCGATCCTGACACCTGCGACGCCGTCAAGCGCGTTTGGTTTGGGGGAGATGAAAGACGCCGATCCCGTGCAGATGTATCTCAATGATGTTTTCACGGTCACAGTCAATTTGGCGGGCCTTCCGGGCATCGCCGTGCCTGCGGGGCTTGACAAACAAGGGCTTCCGCTTGGTTTGCAGCTCATCGGGCGGCCGTGGGAAGAGGGTGATTTGCTCAATACCGCCTATGTTCTGGAGCAAGCGGCTGGATTTGTGGCGAAGCCTGAGAAATGGTGGTAAACCTGCTTAAAGCAGCAAAAATCCCATTCAAGAGGGTCAATAAAATGCGTGTATTTCTGATCAGTTGTGGTCTTTTGGTCTTGGCAGGCTGTGCAGGCTCGCCGCCTGATGATCCTGTTCAAGGCGTGGGCTTTGGAAATTACGATGAATATCTGGCCGATCAACAGCGCCGTGACCGTGAGGCAGAGCTTCAGGGCGGCGTTGTGCGCACTCAGACCATCCAGCCACCTGATCCCAACGACCCCGACGCGATTGCAGCTGATGCGGTGACGGCGATTGGCGGGACGCAAACTGCTGCCGTGGAACCTGATCTCAACAATCCAAGTATCTCGGACGAGCAGGATTTTGGCGCGGTCTCGGCGCGGCGCTCCATCGATGCTGATGCGGACCGTCTAAAGGCCAGCCGCCAGCAATATACCGTGATTGCCCCGTCGGAATTGCCAAGACGGCCCGGAAATACCGCGCAAACTCCGATCGAGTTCGCTTTGGCCACACGTCATCCCGTCGGCTCGAAGCAGTATCGCAGAAGCGGGCTTGGCGCTGGCAAGGTTGCAGAGAAATGCGCGGGCTATCGCTCCGACGAGCAGGCGCAGGATGCGTTCCTGCGTGAAGGTGGCCCTGAACGTGACCGGCTCGGGATCGACCCCGATGGCGACGGGTATGCGTGTTCGTGGAACCCAGGCATCTATCGCGGTGTCAGCAATAACTGAGCCGTCGGCAGCGCCGATCTGGCATCCGTCGCCCAATTTTGGACAACGGCGGGATGGGGCAGTGCCCACGCTTGTGGTGATCCATTATACTGCGATGCAGTCATGCCAGGCGGCGTTGAACACGCTTTGCAACCCTGAGACAGAAGTTTCTGCGCATTATTTGATCGACAGATCCGGTGGTGTTTTCCAGATGGTCAAGGAAGAGGACCGCGCATGGCATGGGGGCGCTGGGCGTTGGGGAGACATTGTGGATGTGAATTCCAGCTCAATCGGGATTGAGCTGTCCAATTGCGGCTTTTCGCCCTTCGCTGCCAAACAAATTGATGCGCTTGAGCATCTTCTGGCAGGCATTTGCGCCCGCTGGGACATCCCGCCCGCTGGCGTGATCGGCCATTCAGACATGGCACCTGGCCGCAAGATCGATCCGGGGGGCCGGTTCGACTGGCAGCGGCTTGCACGCGAAGGGCTTTCGATTTGGCCGGAACCTGTCAGTGGGCAGGTCTTGGATCGGGCGAAGTTTTGCGCTGATCTGGCCTCTTTCGGCTACACATCCGAGGTCCCGTTCGACACATTGCTTGAGGCGTTCCGGCTGCGGTTCCGCCCTGCGGCGCGTGGTCAGGCGTTTGATCTGGGCGACCAGGCGATTGTTGCGGGATTGACGCGCCATAGCCTTGCGTCCTAACACGGGCCTCGCGCGGATGGCTGGATGATCGCCTTCGGGCGTTTCGCAAGAAACACCCTGGGAGGAAAGTCCGGACTCCACAAAGCAACGGTGCCGGGTAACGCCCGGGCAGAGCAATCTGACGGAAAGCGCCACAGAAATGAAACCGCCTTTCGCAAGACGGGTAAGGGTGAAACGGTGCGGTAAGAGCGCACCGCAACTGCGGCAACGCAGGTGGCACGGCAAGCCCCACCGGGAGCAATGCCAAATAGGGACCTCGTGTGGGCAACCACAGGGCCGCTTTGGCCCGAGACGGTCCGGGTTGGCAGCTAGAGGTTGCGCGGTAACGCGTGATCCAGAGGAATGATCATCCACGAGGGGGCAACCCTTCTGGACAGAATCCGGCTTATAGGCCATCCGCGCATTTTTCTAAGAAACGAAATATCCGTTTTTTCGGATTTTCTGGGTTGTCTCAATTTAGACACCTTTCTTGATCATCTGATTGTGTAATAGACCGCAAGATAAATTACAGGGACGACAGATGAGCTTTTCGGAACAGGAAAGAAAGAACTGGCATACGCAACGACGAGAGTGGGCATCAGCCGAAGTAAAGGAAAGAGCGGCAGCTGACCTTACTTATGAGTGTGTAATTTGCGGCAATCATTTCCGCGCCTCAGACGGTGTAGTTACCAGTCAGGTCAACGTTTGCGACACATGTAACTATTAGGCGCGCTTGGGTTATACAGACCGACGTCAACTATGAGGTCGGATCAAAAACTCGCAGAATAACAAACACGTCGCCAGAATTTTCGTCTTCAAGAACAGACGCGATTTCTGGGGGCGCGTCAGGCAGATTGCGCAACTTCGCATTCCAGGCGGCCTCTATTCTTTTAGCAATCTGAACTGTCGCTTTAAACTCCAGATCGGCTAGAAAGTCGGAAATCGGAAATACGTTTAACCAATACTGAATTTGCGACAAGCTGGCCCCTTCGGCCTTCAGTCGCTTGAACTCGGCCTTATCAAAGCAAAAATCTAGAAATAGAGCCCCGTCAATGTCGCGGAAGTCGGGGTGCATAATGCTTGCAATCGCGGCAAAGAGGTCAGGTGGGAGTCTGTGTTCAGAAAAATAATAGTAAACGTAATCATCATAGTTAAAAGAACTGTTCGGATTTGCCTCTACGAATGCCTTGAACGAGTTTTCCATTCGTTCAAGGTAGAGTTCTGCGAGCCTTGCCACAAGCTTCGTTATTGCTTTCTGGGTTGAGCAAGATCATCAAGTATCTTGTGAAATAAGATAGCGACCGTCATCTTCCTGTATTCAAAACGAATATAAGCTAACACCTCCGCGCTCCAACTGGCTATCCCGTCTTAGTCAGGACGAGTTGGAACGCTACTCTTGGAGCCGCTATGCAGAGTCCAACCTTGCGTGAAGCCTTCCCGGTTTGGGGTAAGATCGGAATGCTGTCTTTTGGCGGGCCGGCGGGGCAGATTGCTTTGATGCATCGCGAGATTGTTGAAGAGCGCAACTGGCTCACCGAGCAGCAATTTCTTAACGCGGTCAGTTTTTGCATGTTGCTGCCGGGACCAGAGGCCATGCAGATCGCAACCTATGCCGGGTGGCGATTGCACGGCGTTTTAGGTGGCCTTTTGGCCGGGCTGATGTTCGTGCTGCCTGGCGCATTTGTGATGCTCGCGCTTGCGGCGGGCTATGCGAGCTACGGTAATCTACCCTTGGTGCAGATGATCTTTCTGGGCATCAAGGCGACGGTGATCATCATCGTATTGCAGGCGCTTTTGAAGGTCGCCGGACGGGCGCTGGGCGCGCTTGATCACTGGGTCATCGCCGGGTTGGCGTTTCTGGCGATTTTCGCTTTCAATATCCCGTTCCCGCTGATTGTGGCACTGGCCGCGCTGTATGGGTTCTTTGTCAAACCCGCCCAGGCAGGGGAGGTGGTGACCCTAAAGACAACCGCGCGCGGAACTGCCGCAACCATTGCGATCTGGCTGGCGATCTGGCTGATGCCGCTGGGCGTGCTCTGGGCCTTGGCCCCGGATAGCATCCTGACCGACATCGCTATTTTCTTCTCAAAGCTTGCAGTGGTGACCTTTGGCGGGGCGTACGCGGTTCTGGCCTATATGGCGCAGGACGCGGTGACAGAGTTTGGCTGGCTGACCGCCGGAGAGATGCTGGATGGGCTTGGCTTGGCGGAAACCACGCCGGGGCCGCTGATCCTGGTGACGCAATTCGTGGGTTATATCGCGGCGGAAAACGCTGTGGGGCAGGGGTTGGCCGCCGCGGCCATTACGCTTTGGGTGACGTTTGCGCCTTGTTTCTTGTGGATATTCGCAGGTGCGCCGTATCTGGACTGGATTTCAGCGCAGCCGCGTTTGAAAGGTGCGCTTAGTGCGATCACTGCGGCGGTTGTGGGTGTCATTCTCAACCTGTCTATTTGGTTTGCGCTGCATGTGTTCTTTGGCGCTGTTATGCGCAAAGACTTTGGCCCGTTGCATGTTTGGGTCCCTGATCTGGCCAGCGTTGATTTGGCGGCGATTGCGTTGGCATGTATCAGCGCGGTGTTCTTGTTGCGGTTGAAATGGAACTTGTTGGCTGTGCTGGGGCTCAGCGCCGTGCTGGGGGTCGTGGTTTCTCAATTCTAGGGGCTTTCAAGGTTGACAGTCCCGTCCCCTCGCGTAAAAGGCAGCTTCAAGGATTTCACGGGCAGAATCTCTGCCCCGTTGACTGGAGAGACATCATGGCGAAGCCAACCACAATCAAGATCCGCCTGAACTCGTCAGCTGGCACGGGCCACTTCTACGTGACCAAGAAAAACGCCCGCACCATGACCGAGAAAATGGTGGTGCGCAAATACGACCCTGTTGCGCGCAAGCATGTTGAATACAAAGAAGGCAAGATCAAGTAATCGACCCTTTCTTTATCTTCTAGAAAGCCGCGCCTTCGAGCGCGGTTTTTTTGTTTTTGGACCCCTAATTCGCGGACCCGTGTGATGTTTGAAATCAGAGCTACAACAAAATCCGACATATCGGCCGTAGATGCGCTTTTGGCGCGCAGCTATCCGATCTTGCTGAAACCTGACTACCTGCCATCCGTTCTGGTTACGGCCTTGCCGCTGATCTCCAAGGCGCAACCTGGGCTGGTAACTTGCGGGACCTATTTCGGTGTCTTCGATGGCGATGCCCTTGTGGGGGCGGGTGGCTGGACACGTGCCGCACCCGGTGGGGCCCGAAGGGCGTCGACACTTGGCCATATCCGCCATGTCGTGACAGATCACACGCGGGTCAGATCCGGTATCGGACGCGCGTTGATGGAGCACATCGTTCAAGACGCCAAAGCAACAGGCGTCACGCAGATGGCCTGCCAGTCCACCTTGACCGCAGAGCCCTACTACGCGGCCATGGGGTTTATGCGATTGAGGCCAATTTCAGTGCCGTTAAGACCGGGGATAGAATTCCCCGCTATTGCCATGCAGCGACAGGTCTAAAGCTGCATTAAGATTTTTTGTTGATGCAGCGCCTCCGCGTGCCTACGGTGTGGTCCACAACATTTAGGGAAATCCAGTGTGAAAAAGCTGCTTATCATCTCGTCTATCCTGCTTGTGTCCGGCTGCGCGGACGTCATTGATGGACAAAGATCCTCCAATATCTTCCGCTTTACCAACCAAGGCGCAGGCTTCAGCCCTTACACAGTCGCCGAATGGCAAGCGCGTGCTGCACGCGGGGAACCGGGGCTGTCAAACGGAAGCAATGGCCGCGTGGCAGGCGAGGCCAGCGTGTCGTCCAGCAATTCGGATGTTACCCGCACGACGGCCGCCACGTACCGGGCGGGCTCTGGCGTGACCGGCAAACTGGATAGCAGCACCAGCTTCTTCTCAGCTGCGGCGGTCCCTGTATCCACGGCCGGGCAGGGCACAACGGCCGCATATAAAGCCAGCGCGCCGCGCGCGGCGGAACAGGTCAGCGGACAAGGCCGGACTGTGAATGTCGGCGGTGACATCGTATTGGCCAGCCACTCCCAAGTGGGTGCGTATTCCTACATTGTCTTTCAAGCCGCAGATGGCCGGTTTGGGGGCAACAAGCTGGATCTGAAGAAAAGCAAGGCTTATGCCAAGGCGATCCCGGTTCTCTCCGATTGCCAGAATGTCGCTGAACCGTTTGTGCTCGGTCCCAACAGGCGGAGCGCTACGCATTTGGTTTATCCGGTGTCTTGCGGATAGGCATCGCAGCCTCCTGTGCAGACCGCAAAAGAAAAGGGCCAGCGATTTGCTGGCCCTTTTTTATTTTCGCTGACGGTCGCGATTACTCGCGGCTGCCCATGAACTGAAGCAGGAACATGAACATGTTCAGGAAGTTCAGGTAAAGGCTCAGCGCTCCCATGATGGCAGATTTTGCCAACCAGTCGGATGCGCCATGTGTGGCCATTTGCAAGTAGTCGTTCTTGATCCGCTGCGTGTCATAAGCTGTCAGACCTGCAAAGATCAGTACACCCAGGACGGAGACTGCGAACTGGATCGCAGGCGAGCCCAAGAAGATATTGATCACAGACGCTACGATCAGACCGATCACACCCATGATCAGGAATGTGCCCCAACCCGAGATGTCTTTCTTCGTGGTATAGCCATAGAGGCTAAGACCCGCGAAGGCGATCGCAGTGACAAGGAATGTCTGCGCGATGGACATGCCGGTATAGACGGCAAAGATGTAGCTGATGGACAGACCCATCAGTGCAGAGAAGGCCCAGAAGACCAGTTGTGCGGCCCCTGCGGACATCCGGTTAATCATCGCGCCGAAGCCGAAAACGACGGCCAGCGGTGCGAACATAACAACCCATTTCAGCGGTGTACCGAAGATTGCGGCCAGCATTGCTTCGTTATTGCCAACGACGAATGCAACGACCCCGGTGATCACCATCGCGATCGACATCAGGCCGTAAGTTTTGCTCATATGGGCTTTGAGGCCCGCATCGATGGCTGCCGAGCGGGACCCCGCGCCGACGGACGTCATCGTTTCAAATTGCGCCATGAAATAAACTCCCAATTTGGCATTCCGATATGGGCTTGGGATATCCAAACCCAGATGCCATGAATGTGGGGTGGGAACGGGGCAATTTCAAGGAATTCCAGACCGATTCCGTCAGAAACAGGCCTGGAATGCCTAAAATGCCGCAGATATCAGCGGAGCCAGCTGCTTGGGGCGTCCCAGATCATCCGGTTTGCCTCGGTTTTCGCCTGTTCCAGTGTCAGACCCAGATCGTTTAACTGGTCTGCATCCATGCGGGCGAGTGCGCGCCGCTGGCGATACAGTTCCATATACCCAAGCAAGTCGGTCTTGCGTGTTTGAGGCCGGCTCATGCGGAGAGTTTGAGTAATATATGCCATGTCGATACCTCTTTCCTTTGTGATGTTAGACATCGTTTGAATCATTTTCCTTGATGTATATGCAGGATCATGTTTCATATTGAAAATGAATGATTGACAACTGACACATCACGGAAATTGATATGGCTAGAAATCTTGATCTGACGTCCCTTCGCTCTTTTGTTGCCGTTGCCGATAGTGGCGGCGTGACCAAGGCGGCGGGCTATCTTCACCTGACACAATCGGCGGTGTCGATGCAGCTCAAGAGGTTGGAAGAATCGCTGGGCTTATCGCTCTTGGATCGCTCGAACCGGTCTATTGGCCTGACCGCAGAGGGGGAGCAGCTGCTGAGCTATGCGCGCCGGATGCTGGCGCTAAATGATGATATCTATGCGCGTCTGACGTCCCAGGAATATGAGGGAGAGATCACGCTTGGGGTGCCGCATGACATTATCTACCCCTACATCCCGCCGATCCTGCGCCGGTTTGCTGCCGATTATCCGCGCGTGCAGATCAGGCTTGTTTCGGCCCCAACCAAGCAGTTGCGGGAAATGTTTGATCGCGGCGAATGTGCCGTGATCCTGACAACGGAGGAGCAGCCCGGTCCGGGTGGTGAGGTTTTGGTCACGCTTCCTCTGGTTTGGGTCGGTGCGACGGGCGGCACTGCGTGGAAGTCCCGGCCGTTGCCGGTTGCGTTTTGCAGCAACTGTATTTTCCGCTCAGACGTTCTGAGGCGTTTGGACGAGGCAGACTTCGATTGGCGAATGGTTGTCGATTCCGATCTGGACAACGCGGTGGAGGCCGTGGTCAGCGCAGATCTTGCTGTGCATGCGGCGATTAAAGGTGTCTACCCACGGCAAACCAGCCCAGTGCACCATGATGGCGTCTTGCCGGACCCAGGCCAGACTGGGATCGTGCTTTACATGCAGCAATCTGAGGAGCCGACGCTGAAAGATCTGCGCGACCTGATCCGCAATGCGTATTTGTCGGAGTGGATGCCCAACGAGCAGATGGCGCTTACAGCGTAACCACGACCTTGCCGGTGGATTTTCGGGAACGGAGCAGCTCCAACGCCTCAGTCGTCTGATCAAAGGGCAGGGTGTGGCTGATATGCGGCTTGATCCGCCTGTCTTTATACATTGCAAACAAATCCGAGAGGCTATCTGTCAGAACCTCGGGTTTGAAATTGACATAGCCGCCCCAGTAAAAGCCAATCACGGTGATGTTCTTGACCAGAATATGATTTGCAGCGATTTGCGGCACATCGCCTGAGGCAAATCCGATTGTGAGAACGCGCGCCTCCGGTTTGCAGGCGCGCAACGCGGCTCTGAACAGATCGCCGCCCACGGGGTCATAGACGACATCCGCCCCGCCCAATGTTTTCACAACCTCGCGCAAATCATCGGTATCTGTGTCGATCAGGTGATGCGCCCCATGCGCTTTGGCGACAGCGAGCTTGTCCGCCCCGCGTGCCGCTGCAATCACGGTCGCGCCCATTTGCGCGCCAAGCTCTACGGCTGTCAGCCCAACACCGCCCGCAGCCCCAAGAACCAAAAGCGTTTCACCTGCTTTTAGCGCTGCGCGGTAGTCCAAGGCGACATGGCTGGTGGAATAAGCCACTTGAAAGGCCGCCGCCGTGGGGAAATCCATCTCTTCAGGCAAGGCCACGCAGAGATTTGCATCGAACACACCGTATTCGGCCAACCCGCCATTGCCGCCATAAACCGCAACCCGCGCGCCGATCTCAAGCCCTGTAACGCCTTCGCCAAGGCCTGCCACTTCGCCTGCGACCTCCATGCCGGGTGAAAACGGCAACGGCGGCAGCACCTGATAGGTGCCTTTGATCATCAGCAGATCGGCGAAATTCAATGCGCAGGCGCGGGTGCGGATCAAAACCTGTCCGGGACCGGGGGTTGGCTTCTCGGCCTGTGC
>CAYGQQ010000012.1:23939-45467 GCA_964352105.1 uncultured Rhodobacterales bacterium
GTGCGAATGTTGCCGGCTTGCCGAATTCGGTCACCTGATATGCGCGCATGTTGTTCTCATCCTGACGTCTTGTTTAACGCGCGCAAATTGCGCGGCTTCTCGCGGGATAAGCTACAAGGCTGCGGGAGTGAAATGAAAGGCGACAAATTTGCCGCGTCTCGTTTTTTGGGTCTTTTGCAGTAATAAACAGCTTTAATCCGGTGGTATTCCATTGAACAATACGCCTACTCGCTGGGGACTTGCGAGAAAACTAATGGGCGAAGGGGTTGGATGACACATCCGGTTGACCTCCATGTTGGCGCGCGCCTGCGCGACAGGCGCGCCGAATTGGGGCTGACGCAAGCGTCGGTCGCAAAAGCGGTGGGCATTCGCTTCCAGCAAATCCAGAAATATGAGAGAGGCGCAAACCGGGTCAGCGCTTCGCGTCTTTGGGAACTGGCGCGGGTGCTGGACGTCGGGATCGACTATTTTTTCGAAGGTTTGTAGAACCTGACGGCTGGGTAGGTTAACCTGCCGCGACATCCCAAGCGTCATGTGTTTCGCGAGTTGCGGTAAGGCGTTGGGCTGCAAACCTGTTTGACGAGAGGCGCGATGGATCACGATCAAAAGGCAGCTTTGCTGGCGATGGCGGAAACGCTTGCCGATACAGCGCGCGAAGAGACGTTGAAATACTTCCGGGGCGGGGCGCTGGCCACGACCTCCAAAGAAACTGACGGCTTCGATCCTGTGACCGTTGCCGACAGAGCAGCCGAAAAGGCGATGCGCGCTCAATTAGCGCAGCACCGCCCGCAAGACGGCATATTGGGCGAGGAATTTCCGCCCAAACCGAGCGAAAATGGACTGACTTGGGTTCTTGATCCCATCGATGGCACGCGCGGCTATATCTCCGGCACGCCCACTTGGGGGACGCTGATCGCGCTGCATGACGGCGCGGCACCAGTTCTTGGCGTGCTTGATCAACCCTATATTGGGGAGCGGTTTGTGGGCGGTCTTGGAAAAGCCTCCTTCAAAGGCCCGCATGGTGGCGGGGCGCTTGGCACGACCAAAACCACAGATCTGAGCGAGGCTATTATTTTCACCACCTTCCCAGAAGTGGGAACAAAAGCCCAAGGCCGCGCCTTTCATGCGGTTGCCGAGAATTGCAAACTGACGCGTTACGGGATGGATTGCTATGCATACGGGCTGTTGGCCTTGGGTCAGATCGATCTGGTGATCGAGGCGGGTTTGGCCCCTTATGACATCCAAGCCCCCATCGCGGTGGTCGAGGCCGCTGGCGGGATCGTCACCAATTGGGAGGGCGGGCCAGCCGATCAAGGGGGAACGGCGCTGGCTGCCGCAACGCCGGAGTTGCATGACGCCGCGCTTGAGATCCTGAGGGCGCATGGCTGAGATCCTTCTCAAAGGCGCGGGGGCCATCCTGACCATGGATGACGTCGATACGGAGCTTGCGGGCGTCGATCTGCGCCTCAATGACGGGGTCATTGCAGAGATTGGCGCGGGGTTGGAGACCTCCGGCGAGGTGATTGACGCTTCCGGTTGTCTGGTGACGCCCGGTTTGGTCAACACCCACCACCACCTCTATCAGACGCTCACCCGTGCGGTACCGGGCGGGCAGGACGCGCTGCTGTTTGGGTGGTTGCAAAGCCTCTATCCGATCTGGGCAAAGTTCGGCCCAGAGGAGATGTTCACCTCCGCGCAATTGGGTTTGGCTGAGTTGGCACTGTCGGGCTGCACGATGACCTCCGACCATTTGTATCTTTATCCAAACGGGGCCCGGCTGGATGATACAATCGACGCTGCCGCCGAGGTTGGCCTGCGGTTCCATCCGACCCGCGGCGCGATGAGCATTGGCGAAAGCGCTGGTGGCTTGCCGCCAGACAGTTTGGTGGAGGCGGAAGATGCCATTTTGAACGATAGCATCCGGGTCATTGACCAATTTCACGATACCAGCCCCGGCGCGATGGTGCGCGTGGGTCTGGCCCCGTGTTCGCCCTTTTCGGTGACGCGTGAGCTGATGCGTGATGCGGCTGTCTTGGCGCGGGACAAGGGCGTGATGCTGCACACACATTTGGCGGAAAATGAAGAAGATATCGCCTATTCGCTGGAGAATTTTGGCTGCAGTCCCGGTCAATATGCCGAAGATCTGGGCTGGACCGGCGATGACGTCTGGCACGCGCATTGCGTCAAGCTGGACGCGCAAGAGATATCCCTGTTTGCGAGGTCGCGAACCGGGGTTGCGCATTGCCCGTGCTCCAATTGCCGATTGGGCTCCGGGATTGCACCGGTGCGGGCGATGCGGGATGCAGGCGTGAAGGTGGGGCTGGGTGTCGACGGCTCGGCATCCAATGATATCGGCAATATGGTGGCCGAGGCGCGCATGGCGATGTTGCTGCAACGCGTGTCCAGAGGGGCCGATGCGATGTCGTCGCGCGAGGCCTTGAAAATCGCCACCAGAGGCGGGGCAGAGGTTTTGGGTCGCGGCGCTGAATGCGGCCAGATCGCCAAAGGATACCGCGCCGATATCGCGGTTTGGGACATGAGATCGGTGGAAGCCGCTGGCAGTTGGGACAAAGCTGCGCTGCTTCTTGCCGGTCCCAGCAAGGTGCGGGATCTTTTCGTTGAAGGCCGCCAGATTGTGCGCGACGGTCACATGGTGACGCTGGATTTGCCGGCGGTGACCGAACGTCAGAACAAATTGGCTACCAGGCTGGCAAGCAGCTGAATACTTAACCCGAGCGGGAGATAACATGATCCGAATTTTTGCCGTTTTGCTGGTCATATTCATGACAGGCTGTGGCACTGATTATGCTCAGAAGCCTTTTGACACCGTGGAGGTCAGCTCCGGAACCGCGCCGCAAACGGCCACCAATGCACAGCGCGCGGCAAACGGGCGTGGTCCGGTGATGCGGGTTGCAAGGCTCGACGCGATGGCGCGCGCGCATGCCGAAGATCTGCAGCGTAACAACCTGTTTTCGCATAGGGGTAGTGACGGCTCTGGGTTGGGCCTGCGCGCGGGCCGCGTTGGTTACCGCTTCTGTTTCATTGCGGAAAACATCGCCAAGGGACAGTTCAATCTGAACGACGTCATGGCAGGGTGGATGGCCTCTCCGGGGCATCGCCGTAATCTGCTCGATAGCCGCGCGACCCAGCTTGGGTTTGCGCAAGCGGGCAATGTTTGGGTGATGGTTTTGGGCGCGCCGGGATGCTAGGTGCTAAAGCGGCACGCCGTTAATCCAAACCGCATCGATGGCGCGGTCATCGCCCATCATAATGGTCGGGAACAGCGCCTCGGACAGATCATCCGCGCTTGCGTGGCGTTGCGCGATCACGGGGGTGGAACCAAGATCAATCACAATCATATCCGCTTCCATCCCGGCGCTCAGATTGCCGATTTTGTTCCCGGCATGCAGCACCTGTGCCGAGCCACAGGTCGCCAGCCACAGAAGCTGCAACGGGTGCAGCGCAGTGCCGCGTAATTGGCCAACCTCATAGGCCGCGGCCATTGTCCGCAGCATCGAGAAACTCGACCCGCCGCCAGTATCCGTGGCCAGACCGACATTTTGGCCGCCTGCACGCAGCCCGGCCATGTCAAAAAGGCCCGAGCCGATAAACGTGTTTGATGTCGGACAATGGACAAGGCCTGCGCCATGCTCTGACAGCTGATCACGCTCGCGCTGCTCCAGATGGATTGCGTGGCCATAAAGCCCGCGCGCCCCCAGAAGACCGAATTTTTCGTACGTATCGAGATAGTCTCGCGCCTCCGGGAAAAGGTCTTGAACCCAGGCGATCTCTTCATGCTGTTCGCTCAAATGGGTTTGCATCAGGCAGTCAGGATGCTCCGCCCAAAGCGCACCAAGTGCGTCGAGTTGCTCGGGCGTTGAGGTGGGGGAAAATCGCGGCGTGATGACATATTCCAGCCGGTCCTGCCCATGCCAGCGCTGCAACAGCGCTTTGCTGTCGTCATAGGCCGATTGCGCCGTGTCGCGCAAAGTATCCGGTGCGTTGCGATCCATGCAGGTCTTGCCGGTGTAGCTGCGCAGCCCGCGCTTTTGGGCTTCTTTGAAAAACGCATCGACGCTTTCGGGATGGATTGTCGCAAAGCTGGCCTGCGACGTGGTCCCGTGGCTCAGCGCCAGATCAAAGTAGCGCGCGGCAATCTCTGACGCGTAGTCCGGATCGCCAAACCGGGCCTCTTCAGGAAAAGTGTAGCTGTTGAGCCAATCAATCAGCCGTTTGCCCCAACTCGCGATCATCGCGGTTTGCGGGTAGTGGACATGCGCATCAACAAATCCTGCCATGATCAGATGGCGACCATAGTCATGAACAACGGCCCCCTCAGGCACGGCAAGCTCACCTCGACGGCCTACGGCCTCGATCTTTCCCCGGCGCACAAGAACGGCGCCATCGGAGTGATGCTGGACTGCTGCAACAGGGTCGTACGCGAACGGATCAGCGGTGAAGCTGAGGGTCTGACCAAAAAGGATATGGGTGTCTTGGGTCATGTCTTTGCAATAAATGTCCTGTAGAGTTTGGAATTCGCCATCAGACCCTATCGCAGCGCCGGAGGCTTGGGTAGGGTGCCGGCAAAGACCCCTTATAAATGGGCCAAGGCAAGGTTTCCAGATGAGTGATGCTGACGACATTAACACTGAGCTAGTCGAAGAGGGCTATGCGCTGGAGCGCGGTCTGGTGGACCGTGTACTGGACGCCGTGGACTCAACTGACGCGATTGCGTTGGACAGCCTTCTGGACCCGCTGCACCCCGCTGACATTGCCGACCTTCTTGAGCAGATTAGCGGCCCGGAACGCCGTGGGCTCCTGTCGCTTTGGTCGATGGGGATCGACGGTGAAGTTCTGTCTGAACTGGAAGAAAACCTGCGCGAAGAGGTTATTGCCTATTTGCCCAGTGAGGTTCTGACTGAGGCTATTCGCGAGCTTGAATCCGATGACGTGGTCGATCTGATCGAAGATCTTGACGACGCCCAGCAACAAACCATCCTTAACACGCTGGAAGATGCCGACCGGGTCGCGGTGGAACGCGCGCTGTCCTATCCGGAATATTCCGCAGGCCGGCTGATGCAGCGCGAGCTTGTCGTGGCCCCGCAGGACTGGAATGTCGGTCAAATGATCGACTTCCTGCGCACCCATGATGATCTGCCGGAGCAGTTCTATCACGTGATCCTTGTCGATCCGGGCTATCATCCCGTGGGCTATGTCACTTTGGGTAAACTTCTGGGCTCCCCCCGTTCCGTTAAGCTGACCGATATTCATGAGGACAGCTTTCGAACAATCCCCGTGTCCCAGCCCGAGGAAGAGGTCGCTTACGCCTTCAACCAATACCATCTGATTTCTGCCCCCGTTGTGGACGAAGATGATCGGCTTGTTGGCGTCATCACCATTGATGATGCGATGGCCGTTCTGGACGACGAGGCGGAGGAAGACATTTTGCGCCTTGCTGGGGTAGGCGGGGACGAAAGCCTGTCTGACAGAACGCTGGAAACTGTGCGGCAACGTTTCCCGTGGTTGGCCGTTAACCTTGCGACTGCGATCCTGGCCTCGCTGGTGATCTCCCAATTTGAAGAGATTCTGACGCAGGTCGTGGCATTGGCGGTCTTGATGCCCATCGTGGCGTCTATGGGCGGCAATGCGGGCACGCAATCGCTGACCGTGGCTGTGCGTGCGATTGCCACGAAAGACCTTACCGGCTCCAACGTTTGGCGCGTTGTGCGGCGCGAAGCGATGGCCGGGCTTCTCAATGGTGTGATCTTCGCGATTGTTATGGGCATTATCGGTGTCATCTGGTTTGGCACACCAGTTTTGGGGGTCGTTATCGCGGCGGCGATGGTGATTAACCTTGTTGTGGCGGCTCTGGCTGGGATATTGATCCCCATCGTGCTGGACAAGCTCGGGGTGGACCCTGCGCTGGCCTCAGGGGCGTTCGTAACAACCGTGACGGATGTCGTTGGTTTCTTTGCGTTTTTGGGGCTTGCGGCGGTGCTTTTGGTCTGACGAGCAGGCCATCACACCCGAAAACCGGCCCCAGATATAGAAGCGCAAATCCCCACTACCCAAACTCTAGCGGCTGGCCTATAGTGCCTGTGGATAATTGGGGATCAACACCCAACAGGCAGATATGGGGAAAAGTTAATGCGTTGTCCGTTTTGTGGAAATGTAGACACTCAGGTTAAGGACTCTCGTCCCGCCGAAGATCATGTAGCGATCCGGCGCAGACGGTTTTGTCCCGCATGTGGCGGGCGGTTCACCACCTATGAGCGCGTTCAGCTGCGCGATCTGGTTGTGATCAAGTCATCGGGCAAACGCGAAGATTTCGACCGGGACAAGTTGGAACGCTCTATCCGGATTTCGATGCAGAAACGTCCCGTGGAGCCAGAGCGGATTGACCAGATGATCTCCGGCATTGTGCGGCGTCTTGAAAGTATGGGCGAGACCGATATCAAATCCACCGTCATCGGTGAGATCGTGATGGAGGCCTTGGCGCGCATCGACACCGTGGCCTATGTGCGCTTTGCCTCCGTTTACAAGAATTTCCAGGCGGCTGATGATTTCGAAGATTTCGTCTCCGAATTGCGCCCGCCTGAGACAACAGAAGAGTAGCCAATGACCGGTGACCAGCGCTGGATGGATCTGGCGCTGTCTCTGGGCGCGCGCGGGATGGGGCGGACTTGGCCGAACCCGGCGGTGGGCTGTGTGCTTGTCAAAGGTGGACGGGTCATTGGACGTGGCTGGACCCAGCCCGGTGGCAGGCCCCATGCCGAAGCGATGGCATTGCAGCAGGCAGGCCCTGCGGCGAAAGGGGCCACCGCCTATGTCACGTTGGAGCCTTGTGCCCATACCGGCAAAACACCCCCCTGTAGTCAGGCCCTGATCAAGGCGGGTGTGGCCCGTGTTGTCATCGCGCTGGGCGATCCCGACCCGCGCGTCGCGGGACGCGGGGTGGAGGATCTGACAGCGGCTGGGATCGAGGTCTCAATGGGCGTCGGCGCAGATCAGGCCGCGCGGGATCACGCAGGCTTTCTGTTGCGAACCACACAGCAACGACCGTTTGTGACGTTGAAACTCGCCAGCTCCTTTGACGGTCGTATTGCGACTGCGCAGGGCGAAAGTAAGTGGATCACCGGGCCTCAGTCGCGCCGGGTGGTGCATGCCATGCGCGCACGCCATGATGCGGTGCTAGTGGGGGCAGGGACCGCGCGGGTGGATAATCCCAGCCTGACCGTGCGCGCGCTAGGGCAGTGGAACGCCCCC
This sequence comes from uncultured Rhodobacterales bacterium, assembly GCA_964352105.1. Classification (GTDB taxonomy): domain Bacteria; phylum Pseudomonadota; class Alphaproteobacteria; order Rhodobacterales; family Rhodobacteraceae; genus Litoreibacter. The sequence goes on from CAYGQQ010000012.1 coordinate 31,206, forward strand.
GTGCGGGTTATTCTAAGCGAAAAGCTGGATATCCCACGAGACGGGCCTTTGGCGGCGGGTACAGATAACGCACCGGTTTGGTTGATACATGGGCCGTCGGCTCCAGAAGATGCGAGGTCGTTCTGGTCGGAACGCGGCGCGCGGCTATTTGGCGTAGAGGACAGGGATGGCGTCTTGTCTGTCTCCGCCGCCATGACCGCTTTGGCCGAGGCAGGGATCACGCGGGTTTTCTGCGAAGGCGGCGCGCAGCTGGGTGCAAGCCTTTTGCGCGCGAACCTCGTGGATGAGTTGGTTGGCTTTACTGCCGGGCTTGCGCTTGGCGGGGACGGCTATGCCAGCATCGCGCCATTGGGGTTCATAGCTATGACCGATGCACCCCGTTTTGATCTGGCGGATGTACGGGCGGTTGGACATGATATATTGCATATCTGGCGGCGCGCTTAGTCTGATCTGACCCGAAGAATCGCCGGAAAACCATTTTCGGACTGTAGCCCCAGCACGCGAAACGCTGCCTTTTACGCAAGCAATGGGGCATTGGATCACCACTTCACAGGAAATTATCGGTTTCTCACCAAGCTGTGAGGTGGTGCGCGGAGGAGCGCGGAAGTATGTGCATAAATGCACCCTTCATGACAAATTCTCACGCGTACGTGCATTGAGTTACAGTCCCGTGACCCCCATATTCATCTCATCGAAAGGCACAACAGCCTGACACACAAAAAGCCAACAAAGGCACATACAAAACAAATTTGGAGTACACAAAATGAAAACACTTATCGCAACTGCCGCAATCGCCCTTTCCGTTTCTGCACCAGCATTCGCAGAAGTCACAAACCCACAAGCTTTCTTCGCACTGGGCAACGACTCCGCTGCTGAGCGCGTTCTGGGCGGCGAGTCCATCGGCAACACAAAAGCAGTTAAGGCAGAGCTGGCGATGTATAACGACTCTGCTGCCGAGATCACGGTTTCCCACGACAGCAATGTCACACGCGGCGCGTCCGCTGGCCTGGTGTCCTTCTTCGCAATGGGCAACGACTCTGCTGCTGAAATCGTCCGCTAAGTCACCCAGACTTTCAGTCCAGACAAACGGGCTTCGCATATCGCGGGGCCCGTTTTTTCATGTCACACCTGATAATAGTCGCGGTACCATTCCACAAACGCCGAAACGCCTTCCGGGACAGAGGTTTTCGGCGTGTAACCGGTCAGATCTTTGAGCAAATCGGCCTGCGCCCAGGTTGCGGGAACGTCACCGGGCTGCATATCCATGAAGTTCTTTTTCGCCTCAATCCCCAGTGAAGCCTCAATCGCTTTGATGAAATCGAGAAGTTTTACCGGCTCCCCATTGCCGATATTGACCACCCGGTAGGGGGCAACACCGGACAGGCTGTCACCCTCGGCGATATCTTCAAGCGCGTCAGGGCGGGCAGGGGCTGCATCGATCAAAAGCCGGATGCCTTCCACGAGATCATCAATATAGGTAAAATCCCGGCTCATGTCGCCGTGATTGTAGACGTCGATCGCGTCGCCCTGCAGGATCGCTTTGGTGAACTTAAACAGCGCCATATCGGGGCGCCCCCACGGGCCGTAGACGGTGAAAAACCGAAACATTGTCGTCGGCAGGTTGAACAGATGCGCGTAGGAATGGGCCATCGCCTCGTTGGCTTTCTTGGTGGCGGCATAAAAGCTCATCTGATGGTCGGCTTTTTGGGTCTCGGCATAGGGCATGACGGTGTTGGCCCCGTAAGCCGATGAGGTCGAGGCCAGCAACATATGCTGGGGCGGATGCGCGCGGGCGGCCTCCAGAATATTGAACGTCCCGATAAGGTTGGCATCCAGGTACGCACGCGGGTTTTCTATGGACCAGCGCACACCGGCTTGGGCTGCAAGACCCACGACGATATCGGGTTTATGGGTTGCAAACAGGTCCATCACGACGTTGTCGTCCTCAAGCAGTCCCTCGACGGGGACAAAGCCTGCGTTCTGGCTCAGCATTTGGTGACGGCGGGCCTTCAGCGTCACGTCATAATAGTCCGTCATCCCGTCCAGACCGATCACCTTGAAGCCATCGGCCAGCAGTCGGGCGCACAGGTGGAAGCCAATAAACCCGGCCGAGCCGGTGACCAATGCCGTTCTTTTTTCGCCCATCTGTTGCGGTCCTTTCATGTGTTGTTGTGACAATTAGGTGAAAGACCGCCTGTGCGCAAAGTCTTAGCATGGGTTTCTCTTGCAAATTGATCATTCCTGCCCAACATCTGGACAGGTCATTCACGGTGTAGGTCACCTTCATGCGATTGCTGCCAACCTTTCTTTCCAAGAAAGCGCCGAAAGAGAGCGCCGCCGCACCGCCTGTGCCAGATGGTCCGCCAAAACCCGATCAAACGACGTTTGTCATTGGCGATTTGCACGGGCGCAGTGATTTGCTTGAGCGGATATTGGAAAAGATCGACGCGGCCATCGGGGCGGCGATGGTCGCGGATCCGAAGCTGGTATTTGTGGGTGATGTCGTCGATCGCGGGCCGGATAGCCAAAAGGTTTTGCGCAGGTTGTTTGAGCTGACCTCCGAATTCCCCGAAAACGTCTCTTGCCTGTTGGGCAATCACGAGCAGATGCTGCTTGATTTTCTGGACGCACCGCGGGCGCGTCAATCCCGCTGGCTACGCAATGGCGGGGCGGAGACGATGACCAGTTTCGGTCTGGAAGTACCCGACGACCCTGGCATGGTCGAAGACGCCGGGGAACTTGCGCGCGCGCTGAAAGCGGCCATCGGGCCTGAGTTGGAACATTGGTTGCGCGAGCTTCCGGTGCGCATAAAAAGTGGCAATCTGCATGTCGTTCATGCCGCGATAGATCCGGGTCGCAAGATTGATGACCAATCCGCGCGGGTTCTGGTCTGGGGACACCCGGAGTTTTTGACCCGCGACCGTCGCGACGGGCTTTGGGTGGCCCATGGCCATACTGTTATGGACGCGCCGCTTTATGGGGCGGGGCGTATCTCAGTTGATACGGGCGCTTGGTCCACGGACGTGCTGAGTTGTGCGATGATCACCCCGGAGGGCGGTGTCGATTTTCTGACGGTTGAATGACCTAGCGCCAAAGCGAGGAAAACCGCGCCAGTCGGTTTTGCAGGCGTGCAAGCACCCATAATTTGCGCGATGGCGGCGGGATGTCACCGGATGCCAATCTGTCCACCGCAATCTCGGGCGGGCAGGGCAGCGAAGTGATCGGATCGAAGTAGCGCGGGTAATCAATGAGAACCGCATGGGCGAGCTGATCCAGCGAAGGCTGCGCGCGCCGTCTGTCTGGGGTGTCAGCGCGGTCATCCGTCAGCCCCCAGCCAGCATAGAACGGTGCGCCGTAGCAGGTGACGGGCACGTCGCGCAACAGCGCCTCAAATCCCAATAGCGACGTGATCGTGCAAACCCGGGTGACCTGTCCCAGGAGTGTAACCGGGTCGCTGTCATAGGCGACGCTGTCATAGAGATCAGCCGGGACCCGGGCGCTGGCGCGCAATCCGGCCTCCACATCGGGATGCGGTTTGTAGATCAGATGCGCGTTTGGAAAATCTGTGCGCACGGCCCGGCACAGATCCGCATTGGTGCGGATATCTGCGGCCCCCTTCAGGATGGAGGCATCATCCTCAACCTGCCCAACCACAAGAACTGCGTTTGCAGCCTCAATATCGCGCGTTTCACGGGTCGGATTGTATTTGCTGACACCACTGCGGATGATCTCCCTACGCAAGGTGCGCGCGCGGGTGATGCTGGCTTCGGGAAGATCAATGCTGGCGGTGATATAGTGCTCGATCCGGCTGGGCTGGGTCGGGTCATAGTAAATTCCCAGATCATCCATCACAAGTGACAAGGGCGGGATCAGTTGCGCGCCCAAACCTTGGGAGCGCAGAAACCCGTCCTCAATGCGGATGGCTGGAAAATCATAGGGTTTGCTCCCCCAGATCAGGGTCTTGCTGCGCGGCTTTGGCGCGTCGGAAAACCTCAGTGGCGTCACACTTCCGAAGAACTTCTGCAAATGCGCCCGCTTCCAAGGCTTCATGGCCAGCGCGGTGTAGCCCGTCTGATCCTCCCGAAAGACCTTCGTCTGGGCCTCTAAGGTGTCAATCACCTGCTCCAGTTCGCAAAGCGCGTCACGATAAGGATCATACCATTTGGGATAGGCAAGCATGGCACCTGCGAAAAGCTGCGATCTGGTCAGTTTGCGCTGCCGTCTGTCGATGGGCTGTCGGTCATCGGTCAGTCCCCAGCCAGCATAGAACGGCTGGCCAAAGACAATGGGTTTGTGGCCGGCAATGATCGCCTCAAACCCCATGCCGGAGCTGACTGTGTAGACCGCAATCGCGCCTTCCAGCAGCGCATAGGGGGAGACAGGATCAGTGAGCAGGGTGACTTGATCACTGGTATGGGTCTCGTCGAAATACCCTTCCCGGTGGCCAGCAAGCGTGTCGGGGTGGCTCTTGATGATGATACGCGCGCCGCGATGTTCTTCTTGTGCGAAGACCAGCATCTCTCGGAACGTCCCGACCGAGCCGCCGCCATGCAGCACAGAGGCATCATCGCGCGTCTGATCGATCACCAGCACATAGCCCGGTGGGGGCGGAAGGGTCTGCGGATCATCGGTGTTGTATTTTGTCAGCTGCAACGCCTTGAGGCGGGCCATGGCCGCCTTCGCACGGTTCAGTTCTGCGGTGTCATCGAAAGGGGCAGTGGCCAGAAGATCCTCCAGGTCGGACGGGCCAGCGCTGTCGAAATGCGGGCGTTGGGTGTCCAGACACAGGCCCAATGGGGCAACGCCATCGCGCCCAAGCCCGACGGAGCGCAGGAAGGCATCCTCGACATAAAGCGGTGTGGCACCGGTGATCTCGCTGACTTTTTCGCCGCGATGGGAGGTTGGGCTTTTGCCCCAGACGGCGACCAGATCCCCCGCATCAGGCTTGCCCAGTTGCAGATCAAACCCCGACAGGTTCAGAATCCGGCGAACGGTCTTTTGCTGGAAAAACCCACCGTTGAAATAAAAAAGCCGCCGGCGGTTTGATCCGCCGGCGGTTATATCGGGCCGGGAGGGGCCACTCATGTCAGGTCAGTTGCCGCCATTGGCCGCAGATGCGATGGCGTTTGCCGAAGCCAGTGAACCGGTCAAAGCAGAGATTGTTTTGTTCCAGGTCACGAACGGTGCTTCCGTCACATAAATCGTATCCTTGTCGCGGATGATAAAGTCGCGCGCGTCGAACATGCCGGTTGGTTCTGTCAGGTCCAGAACATATGCCACGCGTTGTTCACCGTGCAGGTCCGTGCGCTGCAAAACATCGTTTGCAATGTCAGCGGGTTCGCTGCGGAAGACGAACACGCCTGTCGGATCGGCAAGGTTGGAGTTCAAACCGCCCACTTGAGCAAGCGCCTCGATGGCAGAAATGGTTTGCGTCTGGAATGCCACGCGGGCCTGGCCGCCTGTTGCGCCAAGCACGGTGAAAGAGCGTTCGTCCTCTTCCACCAGTATGCGGTCGCCGCCACGCAGGGCGATGTCGAAACGCGGATGGGTGAACAGATCTTCAAACCAGACTTTGGAGGTCATGTTGCCCCGGATCACCGACACTTGTGCGATCTCAGGCTCAATGGCCACACCACCGGCGGCTGCCAGCATGTTGGACAAAGTGCGGGTTGGACGCTCAATCGGGTAGACGCCCTGGGCGCTGACGGCACCAACCAGTGACACGGTGGAGCCATTGCCCGCAAGACGACGCACGATCACTTGCGGATCAGGAGTTTGCGAGTCGAGTTTGGACGTGATGATCTGGCGCAAAGCCTCAGGCGTGTTGCCCGCAGCACGGATGCGGCCCGCGTAAGGCACGAAGATCATGCCCGCGCTGTCAACCTGAACCTCGTCGAGGTTGCTGGTGCCGGTCTCGGCACTGGCCAGCAGACCATCATCAACATTTTCCCAGATCGTCAGTCCCAGCGTGTCGCCGGGTTTGATCACATCGGCTACGGTTAGACCGGCATTCAGGAATTCCTGGCTGAACCCCAAAGCGGGTTGCGCCGACGTCGCGCGCGTGACGCGATTGTCGACCGATACGATATACGCATCGCCTTGCTTCTGTACGGAACCGTTGAATATTTCGTTTTTGCCCGGGCCCGAACGGGGCAGGCCGCAGGATGCAACAATGGTTGCAACCAGCAAAAAGGTTGCGCCGCGCGCACCTTTTGTTCCCAATAATGTCACCTTGTGGGCTCCTCGTGCCTGAAACTGCCTCAGTTTTTTCTGTTTTTATTCTTATATTTGTGAGAGGTTATCAGGGTTCTTGCGAAAATCTAGTCCTTGGCGCTGTGAACCAGACGCAACTGTTGCTGTGGCGTCGCAGTGGTGTCTTGCGTTGGGCTGTTTGCTGCCAGCCGGTCATAGCGGTCCATCGGGTCGAGCATCACGTCGACAATCTTGCGCGCCAAGAAGTTCCGCCCAGCCCGCGCGTAAAACCCGCCCCGCAACTGCGACGTCTCATGCAGATAGGCGCGAAATGTCCTATAGGCTTCCATGTCAGGGGGGCGTGGGTTTGCGAAAAAGCCATCGATCGGTTGGTCGGAGACCAGCTCCCGCTTGCTATAGACAGCGCGTCCAAACGCTTTGACGGGCAAGCCCCGCCATAAGGCTTGCTGCGCGGCGGTGGAGTTTATGGTCACAGCACTGGAGGCTGTGTCCAAGAGCGCGGCCAGTTTGCCACCCCGCACCAGATGCACCCGGCCCTTAAGGCCATATTTCTGCGCCAACGCCTTCAAGCTGCGTTTCAGTGGAAAGCGATTGTCGTCCAGCGGGTGGGCTTTGAAGACAAGATGGTGATGCGCCGGGGCGCCTTTGGCGAACCCTTCCATCACCTGCTCAATAAACGCCCCGTTATTTGCAAAGCCGGAATGTTCCAGCACGCTGGAATCATGGGCCAGTTGCAGCAAAACCAAATGATAGGGATAGCCGCTTTGGCGAATGCGAAAGGTCGCAATCATGCGCTCTATTGCTGTGACAGGAAGAAGCGTCAAGCGGTTGAGATACAACAAAAACTCCTGCATCACGGTCAGCTCGCGATGAGGGGCGTATTTCGGATATCTGCTCCGGCCTGCGAAAACGCAAAAATGATACAGCGCACCATAGAAAATGTGGTGTTTGAGGTCCCCCCAATGGGCCGGCGCGTCGGGCAGGTCTCTTGGATGGCCTTCCAGCGCATGTGCCATTTTTTTGATGTCCATGCGCATCAGGCGTGAAAACCCATTTGCGCCGTGGCGCTCGTAGCTGATCCAGTAAGGACGCAGATAGCCTTCCTCAAACACATGAATTGTGATGCCTTTTTCGGACGCTATTTCAATGGCTTCTGCGTGGATCTTACGGGCATCTCCGTAAAGAACCAGATCGGTGATCTGCCGGTCTCTCACCAGATCGCGGAAGAAATCGCACCAGTTATTGGTCGGCCCATGATAGGGAATGTAGCTGCGGCGATTAGACCAAAACATACTGTCGCCCGCATTGAACCCAACACGCAGGGTTTTGCATCCTGTCGCCTGCAAGTGTTTGGCCAGACGGGAGAAGAAGGGACCGTGGGGACCTTGCAGAAACAAAAACTTGCGATCTTTTTGGTGGGTTTGCACGTGGTGCCTCTGCGTTTCGGCCCGCTCGCCGGTGTTTTACTATTCTCCCACCATAGTGACCAAAGGGTTAATATCCGCCAAGGGGAAATCTGCTCGGCTTTGCACAACTTGCTCTTGTGGCATTGCCGCGCTAGGTCTGAACGCAGGAACCCGGCAGCAAAGAGGAATGCAGATGTTCACGGGGATCATCACGGATATTGGCGAAGTTCTGGATCTGGAGCAGCGCGGCGATCTGCGCGCGCGGATCGGAACACGGTATGCGCCTGAGGGGATCGATATCGGGGCCTCGATTGCCTGCAACGGCGTTTGTCTGACGGTCATTGCCAAAGGCCGCGCCCCGCAAAACTGGTTTGATGTGGAAATTTCGGCCGAAAGCGTCTCCAAGACGAATATCGGCGACTGGGTCAAAGGTGCTGCGATCAATCTGGAGCGGGCCTTGAAGGTCGGGGATGAGCTTGGCGGACATATTGTCTCCGGCCATGTGGACGGGGTCGCTTTGGTCAGTAATGTGACGCAAGAGGGCGACAGCACGCGGGTCACGTTTGAGGCCCCGGATGCCTTGGCGCGCTTCATTGCGCCCAAAGGGTCCGTGGCGCTGAACGGCACTTCACTGACGGTGAACGAAGTGGATGGGGCGCAGTTTGGCGTTAACTTTATTCCGCACACAAAGGTCGCAACCAATTGGGGTCAGATCAAAACAGGTGACCGGATCAATCTGGAGATCGATACGTTGGCGCGCTATGTCGCGCGCCTGAACGAGTATGCGGCATGACCGCGCCGCTTGCCGGTCCGGGCCACAATAATGGGCCCACGATGGAAGCCGGGTTTGCTTTTCGTAAATACAGCTGGAGCAAGGCGCGCCGCGACCTGCTGCCGACACTGCCGATTGAGATCTTGCGCAACCGGGTTCGCCGCGCGCAAGAACTTGGGCTGCCTTACAAAACCTACGCATCCGTACGGGCTTCCACGGGGCGCGATGTTGTAGGGTTTTTGTTTTCAAACAACGCATTGCGGGTGTTGTCTAATGTTGATCAGCTGCCTGTCAGCCGCGCTAAGGCCTTGCGCGATTTGAAGGGGGCTGGACTTGCAGCGCTCGCCCATGCGCCGCTCACGCCTGAAACCCTGTGCCGCATCGCGGGGCAGGCGGAGGTGGATATATTCACTGGCGAGGCACCAAACCTGTCCGCCAAATGGTCGCAAATACGTGATTTGGCGCGCGCGCCGCTTCGGGAGGCAGGGCTGCCCTTTGACGGTGTGCTTGTGATCGGTGATCATACGCTGGAGCGCGACTGGTCTGAGGCTGCAAAACTGGCCGGCTACCTTCCCGCAGACCGGTATTTTGCCGCGCTTTGATCAAAAGGGCGTTGTGCCGCTCTTTTCTTCTTTGGCGGGCTGGTCTATCTGCGGGGCGAGACAAGTAAGGGCCTTGCCATGACGGAAGTTGACTACTCGGACGCGATCTCCTCGGTGGAGGAAATTATCGACGACGCCCGCAATGGACGGATGTTCATTCTGATCGATCATGAAGATCGTGAGAATGAGGGCGATCTGGTGATCCCGGCGCAAATGGCCACGCCTGAGGCGATCAACTTCATGGCGACGCATGGCCGTGGTCTGATCTGCCTGACCCTGCCAGGAGAACGCATTGACGCTTTGGGTCTGCCTCTGATGGCGTCCTACAATTCATCGCGCCACGAGACAGCGTTTACGATCTCCATCGAGGCGCGCGAGGGCGTGACCACAGGGATTTCGGCCCATGACCGCGCCCGTACCGTGGCGGTGGCTATCGACCAGTCCAAGACAAGTGCTGATATCGCGACGCCGGGGCATATTTTCCCGCTGCGCGCGCGCGACGGCGGCGTCTTGGTGCGGGCAGGCCATACGGAAGCGGCTGTTGACGTGGCGCGCCTTGCAGGATTGAACCCCTCGGGCGTGATCTGCGAGATCATGAACGAGGACGGCACCATGTCACGCCTGCCTGATCTGGTAGCATTCGCACAGCGCCATAATCTGAAGATAGGCACGATTTCGGATCTGATCGGATATCGCCGCAGAAATGACAACCTCGTCCGGCAAAGCGTTGAAAAGGAGGTCACTTCCACCTTTGGCGGCGACTGGATGATGCGGGTTTACACCGACGAGACCCATGGCGATGAGCATATCGTGCTGACCAAGGGCGACCTGAGCGCTGGCGGCCCGGTTTTGACCCGGATGCATGCGCTCAACCCGTTGGAAGATGTGCTGGGCATCGGCGATGGCCCGACGGGCGAGCTTGCCAATGCGATGCGCGAAATTGGCCGTGAGGGCCGTGGCATCGTGGTGCTTCTGCGCGACACGACCATGAAACTGGTGATGAAGGGCGAGGCGTCTCCGCAGACCCTGCGCCAATATGGTCTTGGCGCGCAGATTTTGGCAGCTTTGGGTCTCAGTGAATTGGAATTGCTGACAAACTCGCCATCGCCAAAAGTCGTGGGGCTTGAGGCTTATGGGTTGTCGATCATCGGCACGCGCCCAATCCCCGAGAGCGAAGGATAATCAAATGGCCGGTTCTGAAACGCATTACATCATGGACACGCCAAGCTTCTCCGATCCGGTGAAACTGCTGATTGTCGTGTCGCCCTATTACAAGGACATCGCTGACAATTTGGTCGCTGGTGCCAAGGCGGAGGCGGCGAAGGCCGGCGCCGACGTCGAAGTGATCGAGGTGCCCGGCGCGCTGGAAGTTCCATCCGCCATTCGGATCGCCCACAGGCAGGCCAATTTCGATGGCTTCGTCGCCCTTGGCTGCATCATTCGCGGCGAGACCACGCATTATGACACGGTGTGCAATGACAGCTCCCGCGGGCTGATGTTGCTGGGTCTGCAAGGCTGCAATATCGGCAACGGCATCCTGACTGTGGAAAACCGCAAACAGGCTGAGGTGCGCGCCGATCCCAAGGATCAGAACAAAGGCGGCGGGGCTGCGGCCGCGGCCCTGCATTTGATCGCCTTGCAGCGCAAATTTGGCACCCCGAAATCCGGCATCGGCTTCAAGCCACGTGGGTTGGATGATGACGACGGAAGCTTTCAAATCGCATGACCCTGTCCGGTAATCAAAAACGCCAAATGAAATCGGCCGCACGGCTTTACGCTGTGCAAGCGCTGTTTCAGATGGAGCATTCCAACCAATCCATTGACGCCGTGCGCGCCGAGTTCGAAGAGCATCGGTTCGGCGCAGTCTATGAGGGCGAGGAAATGGCCGAAGGCGACGTGGACACGTTCCGCGCGCTGTTGGAAGGGGCGGTGGGGTCTCAGGTGGAGATCGACCGGCTGACAGACGCCGCCTTGGTCGAGAAATGGCCGCTGAAACGCATCGACCCCACCTTGCGAGCGCTGTTTCGCGCGGCAGGGGCAGAGATGCTAGCCAAATCAACCCCACCCAAAGTCGTGATCGTGGAGTTCGTCGACGTGGCCAAAGCCTTCTTCCCCGAAGGCAAAGAGGCCAGTTTCGTGAACGCAGTACTGGATCACATGGCGCGGGCCGCGCTTCCGGAGAAGTTTTGATGTTTTCTTTGGTTGGATGGATGTTTGGGACAATGGCGGCTGCGAGTCTTAAGAGGGACGTCTTTAAGTGTCGCAATTAGACTATATTTGTGTAAGCTATTGAAGAAATTTTGTTTTTTGCTTTGAATGTGGGATTTGGGGCCAAGCCAAATTTGGTGCCTCGGCTCACGATTCGAAGTTCGCGGAAATCCTAGCAACAATAGTGAGCACTTAGTGTCTAAACTTTTCGACAAGTTATTGACCTCTCTTAGGCCTCAAGCACCCTTCAGCGATGGTGCAGGTGACAAAGGGTGGATGAACTATTTTGCGTTAGCTCAAGCGCTCCAAATTACCCAACTCGACTTGCGAATACCTGGATGGTCCAGCCGTAGAAGGCACCTGAAAATCGCTGCATTGGCTGACATACATCTCGGTAGTCATGCAAACGATATATCTCGCCTTGCGGAAATCGTCACAACGGTAAATGATTGGGATCCGGATATCGTTCTGTTACTCGGCGACTATGTGAATACCCAGTTTTTCGGTGGCGGAAGAATTCCGCCTCATGCCATCGCCGAAGTTTTACGATCACTTGACAGTAAGCTAGGAACGTATGCCGTCTTAGGGAATCATGATTGGCATTATGATGGTTACTCCGTCTGGACTGCGCTTGAAGCGCATGGAATTGCAGTTCTTGAGAATACTTCAAAGAAGATAAAGGATACCTGCGGTGATTTTTGGGTTATTGGTTTGGCCGACGAACAGACACGCCGACCAGATGTTGATGCAGCGTTTGCTTCCACCAAAGATAGCGAACTCGCATTGGTATTGGCGCACGACCCTGCAACATTCTTCCGTATTCCAAGTGGCCCCTATCTGACACTATCGGGTCATACACACGGCGGACAGTTTCGACTTCCTGTTATTGGGCCCATCTTCAACTCTAGTAATGCTCCGCTTAAATGGAGTTCGGGATATGTTATCGAAAATGGGCGTCACTTATTTGTTTCACGCGGGTTAGGTACTAGTATCTTGCCAATGCGATTTAACTGCCCACCAGAAGTTTGTTTCCTTACAGTCAGCTGACGAACAGCCTTACAGGGATAGGATATCCAAGCCAGCTTAGTCCCGCAAGCAGGCCCCAAATCACCCCTCCATTGCCTCCAATTCGTCGATCATGCCGGAGATCATGCTGAGGCCTTTGTCCCAGAATTTCGGATCGGAGGCGTCCAGGCCGAAGGGGGCCAGAAGGTCCTTGTGGTGCTTTGAGCCACCGGCTTTCAGCATCTCGAAATACTTGTCCTGGAAGTCGTCGCCGCCTTCCTCATAGACCGCATAAAGCGCATTCACGAGGCCGTCGCCGAACGCGTAGGCGTAGACGTAGAAGGGGGAGTGGACGAAATGCGGGATGTAGGACCAGAAGGTCTCGTAGCCGTCCATGAACTGGAACGCAGGGCCTAGGCTTTCGCCTTGCACGCTCATCCATAGCGCGTTGATCTCATCTGGGGTCAACTCGCCTTTCTGGCGGGCGTCATGTAGCTTGCACTCGAAATCATAGAAGGCAATCTGGCGCACGACCGTGTTGATCATGTCCTCCACTTTGCCCGCCAGCATCACCTTGCGTTGGGCCGGGTTGGTGGCCCCGTCCAGCATTTTTCGGAAGGTGAGCATTTCGCCGAACACGCTGGCGGTCTCGGCCAGCGTCAGGGGGGTGGAGCTGAGAAGCTCCCCCTGGCTTGCGGCCAGAACCTGATGAACGCCGTGGCCGAGCTCATGAGCCAAGGTCATGACATCGCGCGGTTTTCCCAGATAGTTGAGCATCACATACGGATGCACCTCGGTGACGGTGGGATGCGCAAATGCGCCGGGTGCCTTGCCGGGTTTGACACCTGCGTCGATCCAGCCCCGGTTGAAAAACGGCTCCGCGATGGCGGCCATTTCGGGGGCGAAGTCGCAATAGGCGTCCAGAACAGTTGATCGCGCTTTCTCCCAAGTGACCAGCGTCGGGTCCTCCATCGGCAGGGGTGCGTTGCGGTCCCAGACCTCCATCACATCAAGACCCAGCCATTTGCGCTTCAACTCGTAATAGCGGTGCGACAGCTTGGGGTAGGCGGCCACAACCGCGTTGCGCAAAGCCTCCACAACTTCGGGTTCCACATGATTGGACAGGTGCCGCCCGGTTTGCGGCGTCGGCATGCCGCGCCAGCGATCCTCGATCTCTTTCTCCTTGGCCAGCGTGTTGTGCACGCGGGCGAAAAGCTTGACGTTGTCGCCGAAAACCCGGGCGAGCTCCTCAGCTGCCGCCTGCCGTTTGGCGCGGTCCGGGTCGGTCAGGAAATTCAGGGTGCCTTCGATGTTGAGCTCTTCGCCCTCCATCACAAAACTCAAGCCTGCGATGGTCTCGTCAAACAGCCGGTTCCAGGCAGCGGCCCCCACGGTGGATTGATCATGCAGGAATTTCTCCAGCTCATCGGACAGCTGGTAGGGGCGCATTGCGCGCAGGCGCTCAAAGACGGGCTTATAGCGGGCAAGGCCCTTGTTGTTGAACAGCGCGTCCAATTGGTCATCCGGGATGCGGTTGATCTCCAGCGAGTAGAAGACCAGCGGCGTCGTGAAGGTCGTGATCTTGTCCTGCGCATCGGCCATGAATTTGGCGATCTCGGCGTCGGTGGTGTTTTGGTAATAGCGCAGGCCCGCATAGGACATGATCCGCCCCGCGATGACGTCGATCTTCTCGTAGCGCAGGACGCATTCCAGCATGGCGTCGGCATCCAGATCCGCCAGTTTGCCTTCGTAATCCACGGCGAAATCGGCGCAGGCTTTTTCCAGCCAGTCCATGTCGCGCTTGAATTCCTTGGCGTCGGGTGCCGGGTAAAGATCGCTCAGGTCCCATTCCGGCAGATCCCCCAAACCTCCGCCAGTTTCAGCAACATCGCGTGTCAAGGTTGGGCGGGTCGGGCGAAATGGAGACGTCATGGGCAATCCTTTAATCCGTGGTTGTGAAATAGGTAGGCTTTGCGCCGCCCGGCCTCAAGCGCTTGTTCAAAATTTTGCGTGAAGAGGGGGTAGTGGGGGGAGCGATTTTCTGCAGGGCTGGAAG
>CAYGQQ010000013.1:0-45396 GCA_964352105.1 uncultured Rhodobacterales bacterium
AACTTGCCTTATTCTGCGGCCTTTAAGGGCGGCGATTTTGGCTTGCGTTTGGCCTTGGTCTTGGCCTTTGGTTTTGCGACATCCTTTGCAGGCGCGTCGGCAGCGTCGGCAACGGCGTCCTCTACTTTTTCAGGCTGAGTTGCTTCAGGTGCAGGCTCTGCACCGGCGTCAATGGGCTCTGCGTCGTCCCAATCGTCCGGATCTGACCACAAAAGCACGGGGTTTTTCACCTTGTTGGCCTCGCGGCGCAGGGCCAGATCGCGCGCGGAGCGAGAGCCGCGCCCCCCCAATGCGCGCAATTGCTTGACCGAGGCATAGGCCCCAAGGGTCAGCCAGACGCGCAGCGCCAGCAATGCAGGCGTTAGAACAAGTGTCAGGACCGTGGCAATGCCCAGACCGAAAACCACAGCTGTAGCCAATTGCTTCCACCACAACGCGGTGGGCGAGTTGATCGAGTAGCCACCATCGGCGAAGTTCAAAGACAGGCCAAACATCATCGGTGCCAGGCCCGCCATGGTCGTGATCGTGGTCAAGAGAACCGGTCTGATCCGGGTTTCTGCGGTGCGGGTGATTGCCTCGATCCGGGGCATGTAGCGGGAATATTCCTGATAGGTGTCGATCAGAACAATGTTGTTGTTCACCACAATCCCCGCAAGCGCCACGATGCCCGTGCCCGTCATGATGATGGAGAAGGCCTGATCCATGACCAACATACCAATGAGGACGCCTGTCGTGGACAGGATCACAGCCAGCAGCACGAGGACTGAATTATAAAAGGAGTTGAACTGCGCCAGCAAAATCACGAACATCAAGCCCAACGCAGCTGCGAAGGCAGAGCTGAGGAAGGCCTGGCTTTCAGCCTCTTCTTCTGTGTCGCCGGCCCATTCGAAGTTGACCGAATTTGGCAACGGCGTCTCTGTTTCGAGCCACTTGGTCAGAAAGGCGATGCGTTCGTTCGGGTTCATGATCTCCGTGCGCAGGGTGGAGGGGTCGACCGAGCTGTCCAGGGAGGTCGTCAAGAAATCAAACCCGTTTTCGCCGCCGTCGACATCGGGGGTGCCGGTGGCGTTCGCGTCGCGTTCGCGGGCTGCGCCAAGGAAGATTTCCTCGCCCCCATCCGGCGTGCCAAACACGGCGACCAGACCGGGGGTTACGTCTGCTTTAACGTCGAAATAGCGCTGTTGCTCAATCCGGTCGATCTGGCCCAGTTTCTCAACCGGTTTGCGGGTGATGAAGTTGGACAGCGGGATCAGGCCGTCAGGCGTGCGTACTTTGAGACTGTCGAGCGTGGACAAGACCCGCTCGTCTTCAGGAAGACGGACGCGGATCTCGATCTCTTCGTCGGAGCTGTCGACGCGCATCGTATCCAAAAGCAAGCCGCGGGTGACCAATTGCACCATCGCGCCGACCGTGGCCACATCCGCGCTATAGCGACCGGCGGCTTCGACATCGACGTCAATCTGCCAGTCGATACCGGGCAGGGGGCGGGTATCTTCGATCTGGATCAAGCCCGCAGTGGCGTCGAATTTGGTTCGGGCAATCTCTGCGGCCAGTTGCAGATCCGTCCAGTTGTCACCTTTCAGGCGCAGGTTCACAGGCTTGCCCTGGCCGGGACCACGATCAAGGCTGAGGATCTCGGTGCGGATACCGGGAATTTTGTCCATTTCCGCCTGCAATGCATCCATAACCTTGTTGCCGCTGGCTTCAGGGTCAACAATCGTGCGGCTGATCGGGAACAGGCCGAACAAGTTGAACCAATGTTCCTGCACCGTTGGGCGTTCGTCCCAATCGGTCAGCTCAAGCTGGATCTGGCCGATGGTATCAAGTGGGCTGGAGGCCCCGCCAGTATTGGAATCCAATCCGCCCTGGCCGGAAAAGGCAAAGACCGACTCGATGGCCTCAAAGGAAGACACGACATCTTCAACTTCACGCACCAAAGCGTCTTTCTCGTTGAGTGACAGGTTGCCGCGCGCCCGGACATAGACAATCGCCTGCTCGGTCTCGGACTCGACGAAAAACTCGACGCCGTTGTTATTGGCCCCGAAGACTGTGAAGACGGTCATCACGAAACCGACCACGGCCCCGATGACAACCAGCGGCATAACCGGGTTGCCAGCAATCAGATTGGTAAAGCTTCCAAAGGGCGTCCGGCGATAATGGGCGTCGATCTTGCGTTCGCGACGAACCGGGGCAATCGCCCCCATTGCGGCGGAGGCCACCATCGCCATCACCGCAAAGAACACGGCGGAAAAGACCATGTGCATGGCAGTTTGCTGCCCGCGTTCTATCCCCAGCAAATAGCCGGGGTTCAAAACCTGCATGGCAGCGGTGAACAGACCGAATACTGCGGCGGCACAGAGCCCCGCACGAATAAACCAGTTCAGCCCGCGCAAATTGTCGGAGACGCGGCCAATGATCCGGCTCATCCGGCCAGCGACACCGCCCATGACAGGCAGGTAGATCAGCGCCACGATCAGAGAGGCGGACAGAACGAAAATCAGCGTGACAGGCAACATGCCCATGAACTCACCGGGAATACCGGGCCAGAACAGCATCGGCAGAAACGCGCAAAGCGTCGTCGCCGTGGAGGACACGATGGGCCAGAACATCCGCTTGGCGGCATCCGTATAGGCCTGCATCGGGCCTGCGCCTTCGTTGATCCGCTTGTCGGCATATTCAACGACTACGATGGCCCCATCGACCAGCATCCCGACAGCGAGGATCAGACCGAACATCACGATGTTCGAGATGGAGATCCCCATGATGCCCAGCAGAATGAAACACAGCAAGAACGAGGTCGGGATCGCGAAACCCACCAGCAGCGCAGACCGTGTGCCAAGCGACGCCAGAACCACGATCATCACAAGCGCAATCGCAGTCAGAACGGAGCCTTCAAGCTGGCTGACCATATTGGCCACCTGATCGGATTGATCGAGCGTGACATCTATGGCCACCGCCTCGCGCAGCTCCTGCGGCCAGCCGTCCTGGACCTCTTGTACGGTGTCGCGCACCAGTTGCGAGGTGTCGATGATGTTGAAGCCTTTGCGCTTGATCACCTGAAGCGCGACGGTGTCGTTGCCATTGAACCGCGCCGTGCCAACGCGGTCCTCAAAGGTCAGACGGATATCGGCCAGCTGTCCCAGGGTGACGACGCTGTCGCCGTTCACTTTGACGGGCAGGTTGTAGACGTCGCGGGCCTCATCAAAGCTGGAGGGGATCTTGACGGAAAACGCCCCTTGTTCGGTCTCGATCTCGCCGGCGGCAATCAGCAGGTTGTTATTGGTTACAACGTTAATCAGATCGCCGGCGGTGACGTTATAGGCCTCCAAGGCCAGCGGATCGATGATCACTTCCAGCATTTCGTCGCGGTGTCCGGCAAGCCCGGCTTCCAGCACCGGTGGCAGGGTTTCAAGCGTGTCTTGCAGGTCCTTGGCCACGCGCAGCAACGTGCGTTCAGGCAGATCGCCTGACAAAGCCACGATCACAATCGGGAATTCGGAGAAGTTGATTTCGTTGATCGAATACTGGTCCGCGCCGGTGGGGAACTCTGCCTCGGCCTGGTTCATCTTATCGCGCACATCGGCCAGGATCTTGGTTTTGTCCCAGCCAAATTCGAATTCAAGTGCGACGCCCGCGTAATTTTCCGCCGCCGTCCCGGAGATGGTCTTCAGCCCATCAAGGTCCTGCAGCTTGCTTTCCATCGGTTTGACGAGCAGCTTTTCGCTGTCCTCTGCAGAGATACCGGGGAAGGGAACAGACACAAAGAGCGCCGGGATTTCGATATCCGGCTCCCCCTCTTTGGGCAGGTTGGTATAGGCGGCCCAGCCAATGACAACAGACATCACGATAAACGCGATGATCATCCGGGCGCGACCGCCTGCCCAATCGACAAGACCGGTCATTGCGCGATGTCCTTATAAGTCACATCCACTTTCACACCGTCGATGACATATTCCTGTCCTGTGACGATGATGTCCTCGATCTCGCGCAGTCCGGCGACCCAGACGCCTTCCGGCGTGTCGCGCAGGATCGAGATGGGGGAGAAGCCCGCGACGTCTTCCTGTACGATCCGCACACCAAGCGCGCCCTCATCATCCAGTGTCAGGGCGGAGGCGGGCAACAGATGCGCCATCTCCCCTTCGGATGCGATCAGAATTTCGGCCGTTTGGCCGTCGCGGATCGACAGGTCGGTGTTCGGCACCTGAATTTCGACGCGGAATGTGCGAGTTTGCGGATCGGCAGATCGCGACAGAAACGTCACACGCCCCTGAACTTCGCGCCCCGAGGTCAGGCGCGCGCCAGCCAACGCGCCTGTTTTCACTTTGACAACTTCGGTTTCGGGCACAAAGCCCACCAGTTTGATCGGATCCAGCTGGATGATCGTGGCACAAAGCGCACCGGGTTGCATCAAGGTGCCCAGCTCTGCGGTATCGGTCTCCAGCAGTCCTGCAAACGGGGCCTCGACATTTAGCCGCGCGATGTCTTGCTGTGCGGCGGCAATGGCGGCTTCAGCCGATTCCACGCCGGATTTTGCGGCCTCAACGCCTGCCATCGCGGCTTCAATTGAGGCTTTTGCCGACGCCACACGTGTCTCCGACGCAAACCCATCCTCGCTCAGTTTGGATGCGGCGTTAAAGTTGATTTCTGCCTCAGCCTGACGTGCCGTGGCTTCGGCAACGCGGGCGCGGGCTTCGGGCAGGCTGGCTTGTGCTTGTTTCAGGTTGGTCTCACGCGTGCCGGGGTCAATTTCGCACATCAGATCGCCCGTGGTGACAGACGCCCCTTTGCGCAATGGCTCCGAGACAACCAAGCCGGAAGTCTCGGCGCGCACATCCACCTGGCGCGCAGCTTCGGTCCGTCCGCGCAGCAATACGGCGCTGTCAATGTCGCGTGCTTGCGATTTCAGGGCAACAACTGACACAACGCGGCTTGTTTCTTTCGCCTCTGGTGTGCTGGTTTCCGCCTGATCAGAAGCCTGCGCTGAAGCGGTTGCTTCTTCGACCGGCTCCGAAGCTCCGGCGAGCGACATCAGTCGGTCTCGCTCGAACACGGCAAGATAAAATACCGCGGAAACGATTATTGCGACAAGAACAGGTAAAACACGCATTTGTTATTCCTAAGCGGCGAATTGCGAACGATAATTTCAACGTCGTTTTCAAACGTCAGCCGATCCGTGGAGTTTGCACAAGTATCTCCGGCGAATCCTAAAGAGATACGCTAAACCGACCGGTTCAGATTAATATTTTCTGCGGCGCCGCGCAAGGCGCTGGGGCGGCAACTTCTTTGGACCCTTGCACAGCTGGTGTGCGTTGGCTCTTGGCAAGGGTTTGGGCTTCGCGGTAAGACACCGCAGAGAAATTCGGCCGAGCGGCCTTCAGGGAGACAGCCACCGTGAGCGATACAGACAGCTTTATTGATGAAGTCACCGAAGAGGTGCGCCGCGACCGGCTATTCGCGACGCTGAAGCGTTGGGGCTGGGTTGCTGGTCTCGCGGTTCTGCTTGTGGTGGGGGGTGCCAGCTATAACGAGTGGCGCAAAGCCTCCGAGCGCAGTGCTGCGCAGGCTTTTGGCGACGCGCTTCTGGCGGGCATTGATAGCGATGACGCAGGCTCCACGTTGCTGGGGGTCGCGGCCAATGGTGATGCGCAAGCCGCAATCGCGGGGCATCTGGCCGCCGCTGACGCCATTGTCGCCGGTGAGAGTGATCTGGGCGCGCAGGCGCTGTCTCAGGTCGAAGCCGCAGGCGATGCGCCCGCAATCTACCGCGATCTGGCTGCATTCAAGAAAGCGTTGGCTTTGCCGCCGGAAACCTCAGCTGATGATAGAATCGCAGCGTTTGACGCGCTTTCTGCACCCGGCGCGCCGTTCCGCGTTTTGGCACAGGAACAAAAAGCGCTGGCAATGATCGGCGCGGGCGAGACGGACGGGGCGATTGATCTGTTGCGCAGCTTGATTACAGAAGCAAACGTGACACCGGGCTTGCAACAACGCGCGGCAGAGTTGATTGTGGCGCTGGGCGGAGACGTTTCGCCCGCATCCGAGACCGTGCAAGACGGTGGGTGAGCGGTTGGCCGGGACGAATTTCGGCGCAGCGCAGTGATCATTGGGTCGGCGATCCAAAGGGTAGGCATAGTATGGGGTGCAAACAGATGACACGGGCAGGCATTCTTGGATTGGCCCTGGTGGCATTGGCGGCCTGTGGCGAGGACACGTTGATCCTTGACGGTGAACGTCAGGATATCCGCGAAGCACAAGGTGCTGTAGAGGCTGAGGTTGTCGTTGAGCGCAGCTTTACGGCCCCCACACAAGTTAATGCACAAAGCTGGACGCATCGCGGTGGCTCGGTCACGCGCTATATCGCGCATCCCGCACTTGGCAGTCAGCTAAGCCAGCTTTGGAGCACTGATATCGGCGCAGGCAACAGCCGCAAATCGCGCATCACTGCTGATCCCGTGGTCTCAGGTGGAAAGATATTCACCTTGGATGCCGCCTCAAAGGTTGCAGCGACAAGCACTTCCGGGGCAGCGCTTTGGTCGCGTGATCTTGTGCCTGCCAACGACCGGTCTGGCGATGCATCGGGTGGTGGTCTGGCGGTAGCAGGCGATCTTTTGGTCGTGACAACCGGTTTTGGCGACATCTTCGCGCTGAACACGGAGACCGGGGCGGAGATATGGCAGCAAAGGCTGGATGCGCCAGTGACCGCCTCTCCCACGATTTCGGGCGAGCTGATCTATGTGGTGACCCGCGACAACAGCGCCTGGGCGCTGGATACCAAATTAGGGCGCATCAAGTGGCGCCTTCCCGGCACACCGGCACCTGCGGTGGTTGCAGGCGGTTCTGGGGCTGTGGTCAGCGACCGGCTGGCGATTTTCCCGTTTGGCTCAGGGGAACTTGCCGCCGCCTTGAAACGTTCCGGCATCCGGGTCTGGGGCTCGTCGGTGTCTGGGCAGCGTCGCGGCGTGGCCTATGCCAGCATCACGGATATCTCCGGCGATCCGGTTCTGGTCGATGGCAAGATCTACGCCGCCAACCAGGGCGGACGGGCTGTCGCAATCGACGCTGGCAATGGGGACCGACTTTGGACCGCTGATGAGGGGGCCTATTCCCCGGTCTACCCGGCAGGGAACAGCGTCTTTCTGATCTCCGACCGGGCTGAACTGGTGCGCCTAGACGCTGAGACAGGGGCCAAGATCTGGTCACGGGAGCTGCCCTATTTTACCACTGCACGCCTGAGCCGTCGCGATGCGGTCTATGCGCATTTCGGACCACTTCTGGCAGGCGGGCGTCTGATTGTGGCCTCGCAAGACGGGTATATCCGCAGTTTCAACCCGGAAACTGGCGCGTTGCTGTCCGAGATGTCCTTGCGTGGCGGCGCGGCGTCCAACCCGGTTGTGGTGAACGGGGTTTTGTATGTCCTGACGGCGAACGGACAACTCACCGCTTTCCGTTGAGCGCGTAATCCTCTAAGACGCGCATCTTGAGTCTTTGGAGTGCGTCATGTCTTTCACCCTTGCCATCGTGGGCCGTCCCAATGTGGGCAAATCCACGCTGTTCAACCGTTTGGTTGGCAAACGTCTGGCTTTGGTCGATGACCAGCCCGGTGTGACGCGCGATTTGCGCGAAGGGGCTGCGCGGCTTGGCGATCTGAAATTTACCATCATCGACACCGCTGGTCTGGAAATGGCCAATGACGAGTCGTTGCAAGGCCGCATGCGGATGCTCACGGAACGGGCCGTCGGCATGGCCGATGCGTGCTTGTTCGTGATCGATGCGCGCGCGGGTGTGTTGCCAGCGGATGAGATTTTCGCCGACATTCTGCGCAAGAAATCGGCCAAAGTGATCCTCGCGGCCAACAAAGCCGAAGGCAAAGCCGCTGAGGCTGGCATGATGGAGGGTTATGCGCTGGGCTTAGGCGAGCCGATTGGCATCTCCGCAGAGCATGGCGAGGGCATGGCCGATTTGGCCGCCGTGTTGCGCCCGCTGGTCGATCTCGCCGAGGAAACCGCGCCCGCGATCGAACCAGAGGTCGAGATTGACGTCACCGAGGGGGAAGAGGTGGTTGAGTATCAACCGCCAACCGCTTCAAAACCTTTGCAAATCGCCGTTGTGGGGCGGCCCAACGCGGGTAAATCCACGTTGATCAACAAGATTATCGGGGAGGACCGTTTGCTCACCGGACCAGAGGCCGGGATCACCCGTGACGCGATTTCGGTGATGACCGATTGGGGCGGCGTGCCGACACGCATCTTCGACACGGCCGGTATGCGCAAAAAGGCGAAAATTCAGGACAAGCTGGAAAAGCTGAGTGTGTCTGACGGTCTGCGCGCGGTAAAGTTTGCCGAAGTGGTCGTGGTGCTGCTGGATGTCGATATCCCGTTTGAGCAACAGGACCTGCGGATCGCGGATTTGGCGGAACGCGAGGGCCGCGCCGTAGTGATCGCCGTAAACAAATGGGATCTTGAGGGCGAGAAACAGGCCAAGCTGAAAGAGCTGAAGGAAGAATTCACACGTTTGCTGCCCCAGCTGCGGGGTGCGCCGCTTATTACAGTTTCAGCGTTGACGGGGCGTGGCCTCGACCGGTTGCAAGAAGCGGTTTTGAAAGCGCATGAGGTCTGGAACCGACGCATCCCGACCTCGGCCTTGAACCGCTGGCTTGTGGGCATGCTGGAGCAGCATCCGCCGCCCGCACCGCAAGGCAAACGCATCAAGCTGCGCTACATCACACAAGCCAAATCCCGCCCGCCGGGTTTCGTGGTGATGGCGTCGCATCCTGATCTGCTGCCGGCAAGCTATTCGCGTTATCTGGTCAATGGGTTGCGGGAAGACTTTGACATGCCCGGCACGCCAATTCGGATTTTCATGCGCTCCCAGAATGACGCCAACCCGTTCAAAGGGCGCAAAAAGCCCGGCCCCAGCAAATTGCGCAAGCATTTGGGGGCGAAACGCGCGGACTAGTCCGGTACTGCGACAAGTTGATTTGGATGTGATTCAAAATCGGTTGAACTTGGTGTTGTTCTCTAAATGTTCTGTTAGGAGCCTTGCGGTATCAAAGCCTCGCACATGACCGCGAGGAGATGCGAATGGACATTGGTTTGGATACGGCCACCCCGATTTTTGCGGGTATCGCCTGTGAACAACATGACGGCGATGTTATTAACAACGCATTGGAATTTGTGCGATCCCATCTTGGTATGGAAGTGGCGTATCTGTCGGAGTTTGTTGATGGCAAACTGGTTTTTCGCGCCGTTGATGCACCGGGTCTAGAGCATATGATCGATGTCGGCGGGGCGATCCCGTTGGATCAGGCCTATTGCCCGCATATTCTGGAAGGCCGCTTACCGGAACTTATCCCAGACACTGGGGATGTTGCCTTCACACAAGGCATTTCGCTGACCCATTCAGTGCCGATCAGATCCCATGTCAGTGTGCCGATAAAACGCAAGGATGGCTCTGTCTATGGGATGTTTTGTTGCCTGAGCCGGAAGCCGCAAAAGGACCTGAACGGGCGTGATCTGGACGTCATGCGGGCGTTTGCGCAAATCTCGTCCGAACAGATCAACGATTCTCTTGCTCGACATACCCGGCATCAAAGTCTTTTGAAGATCCATGGCGACATCCAAAAGAACAGGGAAATTGATATTGTTTATCAACCAATTTTCGACATTGCCTCGAAGCGCCCGAAAGGGTTTGAGGCATTGTGCCGGTTCCGCGCGGAACCTTACCGTTCGCCCAATATCTGGTTCGATGAGGCGGCAGAGATTGGCCAGCAAACCAATCTAGAGATTTGCGTCATGGAAGAAGCGCTGAAGGCGCTGAATGACCTTCCAGATGACATTTACTTATCCGTCAATGCGTCGCCGTCCACGGTGGAATCGGGACGGCTCATGGATGTGTTTGCCCCGTTTCCTGCTGACCGGATCGTGGTCGAAGTGACCGAACATGCGGAAATCACAGATGTTGATCTGCTGATGAAGGAGCTGGCGATCCTTAGGATGAAGGGTATCCGGCTCGCGGTTGATGATGCGGGGGCAGGGTATTCGGGCCTGCAACAAATCGTCCGGCTGCGGCCTGATATCATCAAGCTTGATATCTCTCTGACCAAGGATATCGATCAAGATTTGGTCCGCCGTTCGCTGGGGGCCGCACTTGTAGATTTTGCGCTGAGAACCAAAACTCTGGTGGTTGCTGAAGGCATCGAAACCGACGCAGAGCTCGAGACATTGAAAACGCTATCGGTGCCTCTGGGCCAAGGCTACCTGTTGGGCAGGCCAAAGGATTTGGCGCATGCCAAAAGCTGGTTCGATCCTGAAAAGCAAATGACGGCTTAGACTGTGGGTCCGGCGGATCAGAATTCCTGATCGCCGTCGTTTTGCCAAGGCTTCACAAGGTTGCCAAACCGCGTAAAGCGGCCTTCGAAGCTCAGCTCGATTGTGCCGATTGGCCCGTGGCGCTGCTTGCCGATCACAACTTCCGCTTTGCCATGCAGATGCTCCATCCGTGCCTGCCATTCCGCCATCGCTTCCAGCTTGTCCTCGGAGGGTTTTTCACGCTCCGCATAATATTCTTCGCGGTAGACGAACATCACCACATCCGCGTCCTGCTCGATCGAGCCGGATTCGCGCAGGTCTGACAATTGCGGGCGCTTGTCTTCGCGATTTTCTACCTGCCGTGACAGCTGCGACAGCGCGATTACCGGAATTTCAAGCTCTTTGGCGATGGCTTTCAGGCCTTGGGTAATCTCTGAGACTTCGTTGACGCGGTTGTCCTTCGCTGTCGCAGGCCGCACCAGCTGCAAATAGTCAACAATTAGAACATCCAGCCCATGGGTGCGCTTCAACCGCCGCGCACGTGCCGCCAATTGCGAGATCGGCAAGGCAGGCGTGTCATCGATGAAAAGGGGGCAGGCCTCAAGGGCCTTGGCGGCCTCAACAAAACGACGGAACTCAGTCTCAGTCATATCGCCTTTGCGGATCTGCTCGGACGGCACTTCGGCGGCCTCGGACAGAACGCGTGCGGCCAACTGCTCCGCGCTCATCTCCAAGGAGAAGAACCCAACCGCGCCGCCTTCAACAGCTCCTTCGGAGCCATCCGGGCGCTGGCCCTTTTTATAGACTTTGGCGATGTTGAACGCGATGTTGGTGGCCAGCGAGGTTTTCCCCATGGAGGGTCGACCCGCAAGGATCAAAAGGTCCGACTTGTGCAAGCCGCCGAGCTTTTTATCCATATCTATCAAACCGGTAGAGATGCCAGCCAGACCGCCTTCGCGCTGGTAAGCCGCATTGGCGACATTGACTGCATCCGTCACCGCTTTCAGAAAGCTTTGAAAACCGCTCTCGGATTTGCCGTCTTCGCCCAGTTTATAGAGCCGTTGTTCAGCATCCACGATCTGGCTTTTCGGGTCGCTTTCCGTGTCCACGGTCGCGGCTTTTTGCGAAATCTCTGCACCCAATTCGATCAGTTCGCGCCGGATCGCCAGATCATAGATCATCTGTGCATAATCGCGCGCCGCAAAGGCCGAGATCGATGCGCCCTGCAACCGTACCAGATACGCGGGACCCCCCAGTTCTTTCAGGCCCTCGTCTTCCTCAAAATAGGGTTTCATCGTGACGGGGGATACTAGCAAGTTCTTGTGGATCCGCGCGGTCGCGGTCTCGTAAATGCGGCGGTGAACAGGGTCGTAGAAATGCTCGGGCGTGATGATCGAGGCCACCCGGTCGAAAACCTCGTTATTGGTCAGGATCGCGCCCAGGAGCTGTTGTTCTGCCTCAATATTATGGGGCAATTCCGGGGCATTTGGCTTCGCAACTGGACCGGAGGCGGGCGTGTCGCCCGGAGGTGTGCTTAAGTCGTTCATCGTTGCCCCGCCCGTTTTTGTTGCTGTTCTGCTCGTTTAATGTTGATGGCCTATCTGTGGGGCGCGATCAATCTGGATATCCTGTGGATAACGCTAGCGCCGCAGAAACACTCAGAACTTTGGCAAAAATTTCTGGCAGCCGACCCAGTTTCCCACACTGGCCCCCGCGCAAAAGGTCGAATCGCGCTAATCGTCGGAATGCGCCGCCTGCCACGCATCGGGCGCACGCAGAAACGTCTCAACTTCGCTCAGCGTCGCCTCATCAAAGGCGGACGTTTCGCGCGCCACGGCCAAAACGTCCCACCACGTGCACAGCGCATGAAGCTGGACCCCGTGATCGCCGAGCGTTGTGATCGTTTGCGGGAAGATGTCGTAATAGAAGATCACGGCGGTGTGGCCACATTCCGCGCCGGTTTCGCGGATGGCGTCGACAAAGCTGAGTTTCGAGCCGCCATCGGTCGTCATATCCTCGACCAGAAGGACGCGCTGGCCTTCCGTCATTTCCCCTTCGATGCGCGCGTTGCGTCCATATCCTTTGGGCTTCTTGCGCACATAGGTCATCGGCAGGCCCATCCGTTCCGCGACCAGCGCGGCAAAGGGAATGCCCGCGGTTTCGCCGCCTGCGATATTGTCAAACGCCTCAAATCCGGCATTTCGCATGACCGTGCAGGTCAGAAAGTCCATTAAGGTCGCCCGGATACGCGGGTAGCTGATCAGTTTGCGGCAATCGACATAGGTCGGGGCTTTTTTGCCGCTGGAATGGGTGTAGGGGTCGTTCGCGTTGAAATGAACCGCGCCAATCTCCAGCAACATCCCGGCGGACAGGCGGGCAATTTCCTCTTTGGACGGGTAGGTGCTGGGGATCATTGCATGGGCCTTTCTTGTCTATTTGGTGCGCACAGTTAGTCGACAGACCAGTGCAGCGGCATGGCGGGATCAAAAACGGTCACGGGACCCGCGCCGGTTTCGATCTTTTCGGGGTAGCTGACAGGGGCGCCTTTGGTCAGGGTGATCCGAGCGTCGTTGGCAGGCAGGCCGTAAAACGCAGGCCCATTGAGGGAGGCAAACGCCTCCAACTTGTCCAAAGCGCCGTCTTGGTCGAAGACCTCCGCCAGAATCGACATCGTGTTGGTTGCGGTAAAACAGCCCGCGCATCCGCAAGCATGTTCTTTCAGTTCGTCGATATGGGGCGCGCTATCGGTGCCTAGGAAATAGGATGGATTGCCCGAGGTTGCCGCACGGCGCAGTGCCAGGCGGTGTTCTTCGCGTTTTGCCACGGGCAGGCAGTAGTAATGCGGCTTGATCCCGCCGACCAGGATGTGATTGCGGTTAATCACCAAGTGATGGGTCGTGATGGTCGCGGCGAGGTTTTCGCCCGCCAGAACATAATCCGCAGCGTCGGAGGTCGTGATATGCTCCATCACCACTTTCAGGCCGGGGACATCGCGCCGGATCGGGTCGAGGATGCGGTCGATAAAGACGGCCTCCCGGTCGAAAATGTCGATCTCGGGGTCGGTGACCTCTCCATGGACGCAAAGCGGCAGACCGATCTGGGCCATGTTCTCCAGGACGCGTTTGACCTTGGTAAAGTCCTTCACACCGGAAGCGGAATTGGTCGTGGCCCCGGCAGGGTAAAGCTTAACGGCCTTGATCAGGCCCACCTCATAGGCCGCGCGCAGGTCGCGAATATCGGTGTCTTCCGTCAGATAGAGCGTCATCAGCGGCTGAAACTTCGAGCCATCGGGTTTGGCGGCTAAAATGCGGTCGCGGTAGGCTGCTGCATCCGCGCCGGTCAACACAGGTGGCACGAGATTGGGCATGATGATTGCGCGGGCAAAATGGCGGGTGGTTTCGGGCAGGATACCTTTCAGCATCTCGCCGTCACGCAAATGCAGGTGCCAATCATCTGGCTGACGTATCGACAATGTGGTGGTGGTCATAAGGCCCCGCTGCTTAGAATCCTGCTGCGATCTCTGGGTAGCCAATGGCGCAGGTCTTGACCAGACCAACAGTCCCGTTTGGGCAAACAAATGCGCAGGAATTGCGGTGGGGCTTGTGCGGTTGGCGCGCCTCCGGCATTCTTGTCGCAAAACAAAGGCGGAGCAGATATGAGCTATTTTTTCACGAAAAGCGGCTGGATCATTGCGGGACTAGCAGGATTGGTCGCCTGCTCGCCCGTCTATTACAATGTCGCGGGCGTCAAGGAAGCGCAGGCCAGCGAGGTCGTGAATTGCACGTTGATCGGCCGGGTGAAAGGCATACCGGGCGTCTACGGCCCACTGGCAGATATCGGCTTGAAAGAGGCGCGCAAGGCGGCGCTAGAAAAGGCGGTGGAGCAGGGCGGGAATACGGTTGTTTTTGATGCGCTTCCAACGGATGGCGAGGTCTATGAGCTGCCCGCGCAGGTCTATACGTGCTGATCTTTTAAGCCTCTGATTTTAGAAATGAATTAAATTGAGTTGCGTGTGGCGCAACGCGGGGTTGCGAACTTGTCTGATGTCACGTCAGTGTTGCTGCCCTATATTTCTCCCATACCGAAGGCGATACACCGCCAAAAAGGAGAAGACTTATGGCCTTTATCACTGATCATTTCCGCGCCCCAACCTTTCCGGGCTTACGCAGCTTTTTCGAAGGGTTGAGCAAGTCGATCGATCTTGCCGCAAGCAGCCGCCACCGCGTTGATCAAATGGAACGCCTGAGCGCGAAATCTGATGCAGAGCTTGCAGAATTGGGTATCCGCCGGGACGAGATTGCACGCTACGTGTTCCGAGATATCTTGTATCTCTAAGCTGAAATATACGCCGGGCGCGAACGTTGCGGGTGTAGTGCTAGCGAAAATTCTTGGGAAAACCGAACATGGTTTTCAGGCCGGGGCTATGCCTCGGCCATTTTCTTTCACAAATCGAACATTTTAGCGTTTAGTCTGCGCCTTCCGGTTCCGGCGGGAGCGGGGCCGATTTCGGATCAATTCCGTGCTTGGAAAGCAGCTGTCCGATCAGACTGCGGAAAGGCGGCACACCGTCATGCCTGCGCAGGATGAACCGGCGCAATCGGCTGGAATAGAAATGGATAGAGACCGTTTTCGCGGTAATCATTTCGGCGCTGACCTCAGGGCGGCGCAGCAAATGGTTTCGGGCTTGAAAGCTTACGGGATAGAGCGTCTCCGACGGCATTGCGTGCGCAATCTCTCCGGTCTCTTTCAGAAAATGCGTGACGGCTTGCGGGCCCCAAACACCCCAGGCCTGGTCGGTAACATGGATCGGTGCGCCCTTTGCGGCGGCCTTAGTGAAATCTGCGTGCTCCGTTTCGTTGAGCCATGGCGGGACCGCGTATTCATCGGAGGTGAACTCCAGCAACCGCGCAAGGGTCGGGCTGTCGGACGGTAGGGCCAAAACGCCGGTCGCAACGTTGGCCGGGGCTTGCAAGGCGTAGAAATGCCCGGTCTCTGTCTCAAACGGTTTTAGACAATAGGCATCGGTGTCAGCCCAGATGATCCCGGGCACAGCCGCCAGAAGCCGCAGCCGAAACAGATCAGCGTGAAACGCCAGAGAGCCGCTGCGGACATGGCGCAAAAACGGAGGACCAGCGAGAATGTCGGTGGCGTCCAGCACCTCGACCCCGTCGGGGATATTGGGCACATCGCCATAGGTATAGAAGTTGACCTTGTGGCCCGCATCGCGAAACGACTGCACACACAGGATGTCCAGAAAGCTCATCGGACCGCCGATCCAAAGCATACCAATTGTGGGAAGTGCCATCGCGTCGCGCCTGTTGTTTTTCTTTTGCCTCACCTTTTGCCAGAAAGCCGCGGCCCTGACTATCGCGCGGATGCGTCTTTGCCTAAGATGTGGCCAACAAGTTTCAAAATGACGCGCAATCGCAGGGGCAGCACCGTGACAGACCGACCTTTGTCAGAATTTTTCAGCTACGGGCAATGGGGCAAAAACGGCGAAAGCATTTCTGGTGGTGGCTCGACGCTGGCCTATACCCACGCGTTTCGGACGCTTCTGGAAGGCTTGATGAAGCATCTCAGCGTGAAGGTGCTGGTGGACGCGCCCTGTGGTGATTTCAACTGGATGCAGCATGTCGATCTGAGCGGGGTCACATATTACGGCTTCGACATCGTTCCAGAGATTATCGAAGAAAACAAAGCCAATTACGCGACCGACAAGGTCACGTTCGATGTCGCCGACATCACAACAGACAGCTTTCCCAAGGCGGATCTGATGATGGTGCGTGACGTGCTGTTTCACCTGCCAGAGGCGAATATCTTCCGGTTTTTTGAGAATTTTGTGCAGGGGGAGACGGAATATCTGCTCACCAGCACGCATTTCAACCGGCGAAACACCGATCTGGCCCGTCCCGGTGGTTTCCGGCTTTTGAACCTGCACCGCCCACCTTACCGGCTGCCGCAGCCCCTTGCCAGCCTTCCTGACTGGCACATGACGGAACGGCGTCCCGTACAGCGCAACATGCAGCTGTTCTCAAAACCCCAGATCGAAAAATGGCTTGAATGGAAGGCGGCGCAGGGGTGAGTGTTGCCCATGACCGCCAAATTGGGTGAAAACCTGCCCTTTGGTGTGGCGGTTGATTGACAAGCTTGGCGTGATCCCAGCAAGATCACGCAAAAGAAAAACGGGTCCGACAAAAGACCTTTGAGGCAAGACGCTCTGGGTTGAGATATGCCCAAACGGGACCGCTTGGCGATATGCGCGCCGCGCGGCAGCAGGGGATAAGGCACGGCAATGGCAAAAGCGGATTATCAAATCGGAGCGCTCTGGATGGAGGGCGGTTTGAGCTTCATGGAACAGCTCTGCCTGAAATCTTTCGTCGATGCGGGCCATCATGTGACGCTCTATCACTACGGCCCGCTGGAAAATGTACCCGACAAGATCGAGCTAGCCGACGCAAATGACATCCTGCCTGCGCAGGATTTTCTGCTGAATGAGCGGACGGGTTCTCCGGCGCTGCATTCCGATCTGTTTCGCTATAAGCTTCTGGAGCAAGCCGACCGGATGATCTGGGCCGACACGGACGCCTATTGCGTCAAGCGGTTTGAGACCAAAAACGGCCATTTCTACGGCTGGGAGTCGGAAAAGCGGATCAATGGCGGTGTGTTGGGTCTGCCCAAAGACAGTGCCACGCTGGATGCGTTGCTGGAATTCACCAAAGACGAGTTTCCGATCCCGCCTTGGTACGGTCCGGGCTATATCCGCGTCTTGGAAGAAGCCCATGAGGCGGGAAAACCGGTGCATGTCTCGGAGCTGCCCTGGGGCGTTTGGGGCCCCCATGCGCTGACCCATTTCCTGCATGTCACGGGGGAGGCAAAATATGCTTTGCCCACCACTGGACTTTACCCGTTTCCCTTTGCAGAGCGGCGCAAAATGATGCGTCCGGGCATCGATACCGGGCCCTACATCACCGATGACACCTATTCCGTGCATTTCTACGGACGGCGCGTGCGTGCGGCCCTGCGGGAGAAATATAACGGCACCCCGTTGGAAAACAGCCTGATCGACCGGCTCTTGAAAATTCACAAGATCGACCCCGCTGCGGCCCCCATCGGTGGCCCTCACAAATCAGACCCCGAGGACGCTATGAAAGATACACCCGCCGCTGAAACCTTAGCGCCGACGCCTGTTGTGAGCCCCGTGCCCGCTGCCGAAAAGGTGGGGCGCGGGGTAATGAACCTGACCGATCTGGCGGATAGATACGGCTCTGACAAAGGGTCTGGACGACACCGGTATTCTGAGCTTTATCAGATGCTGTTTCTGCCGTTTCGCGACCGCAAGATCGAATTTCTGGAGATGGGGCTGCTCATTGGCGGGCCGGAGCATGGTTTTGACGCGGGCCGGGTCACGGAAGATTTGCCCTCTATTCGGATGTGGCTGGAGTTCTTCAAGAAAGCCCAGATTCACGGGCTGGATGTCTCCGACTTTTCCTGGTTCAAAAATGACCGCTTTACCTTTCACCAATGCGACATGGATCTGCGCGAAAACATCGCGAAATCCGGGGCAGAGATGCCGGAACTGGACATTGTGATTGATGATGCCAGTCACGCGTCCCACCACCAGCAATACGGATTTCTTGAGCTGTTTCCGAAGGTTAAATCGGGCGGACTTTATATTATCGAAGACCTGCGTTGGCAGCCCGAAAGTTTCGAGCGCGCAGGCATCACCCGCACCGACGCGTTGTTTTATGAGTACCAAAAAACCGGCGTTTTCAGCCATACCGAGCCGGAGATCGCGGCAGAGATGAACGCGCTACGCCATGATATCTCCGGTGTGTTCATGTTTCAGCATCTCTTTGACAAGCGGCGGCGCGATCAGGTCGTTGTCGTCCATAAGCGCTAAGGAGCCCACCCTCGGATGGCCAAATCCCCGCGTTATCTGGTCCTGACATGCTTCAAGAATGAAGCGCCCTTCATCTTGGAATGGGTGGCCTACCATCGCGCGATCGGCTTTGACGACTTTCTGATCTACACCAATGATTGCGACGATGAGACAGTCCCGATGCTGGACAGGTTGTCTCAACTTGGTCTCGTAACCCACAGAGATAACACGCAAAAAAAAGGCCAGAGGGATGGTCATCAGGCGCGCGCATTCCTGAAAGCGGTGCATGATCCAATGTATTTGCAGGCGGACTGGTGCGCTATTCTGGACGCGGATGAGTTCCTGAATGTGCATGTGGGGGAACGGACGGTTCAAGATCTGACGGCGGCGGTGCCTGAGGCCAACACGATCTCGTTAACGTGGCGAGTGTTTGGATCTTCTGGGCAGGTTGAGTATCTGCCAGACTTTGTCACCCGCCAGTTTCGCCGTGCCGCGTGGCCGTTTTCACCACGGCCTGCGCAGGCGTGGGGGATGAAGACGATATTTAAAACAGCGTCTTACGAACGGTTGGGCGCGCATAGACCGCGCACGCCCACGGATGACGATTGGTCAAAGATCAATTGGGTTGACGCCAACGGACGGCAAATGCCGGAGATTTTCCACACCGAAAACTGGCGTCACAACCGCGACACTTATGGCTACGATTTGGGGCAGGTGAACCATTACGCGGTCCGCTCGCACCAGTCGTTTCTGATGAAGCAGCTGCGCGGGCGGGTTTTTGGCGGACGGGAGATGGACCTGACCTACTGGAACTGGATGAACCGAAACGAAGAGGTGGAGACCTCGATCTCGGCGGTTCAGCGCGCGATGAAACGGAGTTTTAACCAGTTATTGCGCGACCCTGAGTTGGCTGCGCTGCATGAGGCTGCGATCGCAACCCATCAGGCGCAAATCGCAGAGGTGATGGCCACGAAACAAGCGCAAGACACATTGGCCGAGATGGCTGAACTGGAAGCAGAGGGACCGATGGCGCGGCAACCTGACGATATCGAGGAGCCCGCAGATGTCTGATCCGCAAGACGAGGACGATGATCTGGGCGGCGTTCCCAGCTGGTACACGGAGATTTTTCCCGCCGGTCCGCGCGACGGGTTCTTCCAGAAACTGGGCGAACATTCGGTCTCTTTCGTGGACCGTGGCGCGCATCAGCTTGTGGTGACCTTCGACAATCTGGCGGAGGCGGGCGGCAAGCGCTACGACCGTGAACCTTGGGCTGCGAAGTTTTGCGCCGACAACGGGTGGAGCCATCTTGGTATCTTCGCGCAGCCTCCGTCATGGTTTCGTGATGCGCGGCTTATCAGCTATCTTGAAGAGCTACGTGATAGCGGTTTTTTCAAGCGTTTTGAAAGGGTTGCCTTTTGCGGCACGTCGATGGGCGGCTTTGGTGCATTAACCTTCAGCGACCTCGCGCCGGGGGCCACGGTGATGGCGTTCAGCCCGCAAAGCAGCCTGCACGCGGAACTGGTTCCCTGGGAGACGCGGTTTTCAAAGGGCCGCAATCAAGACTGGAGCTTGCCCTATTCCGACGCGACCGCGCATACCGGCAAAGCCGAGAAGGCGTTTATAGTCTTTGATCCGCTTCATAAGGGCGACCGGGACCATTTCTACCGCTTCCGTGGCGACAATATCATTGGTCTTCATGGCATTGGGCTGGGACATAAATCGGCGCTGGTTTTGCGGCGGATGGACCGTTTGAAACCTGTGATGAAGGGGGCGATCGAGGGCTCTTTGACACCGCTGGAATTCTACAAACTGCTCCGGGCGCGCAAGGATGTTTACCTTTACCGCCAGATCATGGAAGACCATATGCGCGCCCGTGGGCGCGAGGATCTGGCGCAAAAATTTCAGATGGCGTTCAAGAAGCGCCGCAAAGCAAAACGCCGGGCGGATAACGTCCGCGCCGCAGAGCAGGCCGCGCAATGAGCACCAAGACCAAAGCCCCCAATGCCCGGAAGATCGATCAGGTTGTTCCTGAAGAGGAAACACTCGCGGCCTGGCAAGCGCGCCTGTCGGAGATTGGCGCGAAAGAGGGGTTCTATGAAAGCCTCGGGCCGCAGCACACGGCCTTGTTCGTGGAACGTGGCAAAACGCTTGTCGTGACCTTTGATAACCTCGATCATGTCTATGAGCGCAACGAGGACCGGATGCCGTGGGGCTTTGCCTACACGGAGACCAAGGGCTGGTCGGTTCTGGGTCTCATGGCGCATGACTGGACCTGGTACCGTGATGCACAAGTCTTTGATTTCTTTGACAGGTTGAAGGATGAAGGGTTCTTTGATCAATTCGATAAGGTCGTGTTTTACGGGGCCTCCATGGGGGCTTATGCGGCGTGTGTCTTTTCGTCGGCAGCGCCCGGATCGACGGTGATCGCGATCAGTCCGCAAGCCACGCTCGACCGGGATCTGACCTCCTGGGAGACGCGCTACAAGAAGGTCTGGCGGCGTGATTTCACGGACCGATACGGTTATGGCCCCGAGATGGTCGAAGCGGCGGATAAGATGTATTTGTTCTATGACCCCACTGCGCCTTTGGATGCGATGCACGCCGCGCTGTTTCAAGGCGAGAACACGGTCAAGTTCAAATGCCGCTATATGGGACATCGGATCGCGTCACTTTGGGCGCAGATCGGGTGTTTGAAGTCAATTACAGAGGCCTGCATCGATGGCTCGATCACGCCGTTCAAACTCTATCGGTGGCAACGCGCGCGCAAGGAAAACACACGCTACCAGCGGGAGATGTTGAACCGGCTGAAAGATCAGGGGAGACACGCGCTGTTGGTGCGATTTTGCCGCCACATCCTGAGCCAGCGCCGCGCGCCGAAATTCCGCCAGCAAATGAACGAGTCGTTGCGTATCTTGCGACGCAAGCGCTGATGGACAAGACGCTTTATATTCATATCGGCTCTCCCAAAACCGGCACGACCGCGATCCAGGGGTTTTTGAAAAATAACGGCAAAGTGCTGCGCCATGCAGGCGTTAACTATATGTCGGCGGGGCGGATCAATATCGCCCATAACGGCGTCGCGGGGAGTTTTCGCAAAGGGGAAGGGGCAATTGTCTGCGCGGAGATCGCCGCAGAGATCGAGGAAAGCCGGTTTCCCACACATATCATTTCATCGGAGATGTTTTTCCGCCCTGCCGTTGCGCGTGTCATGGGGCGTGATCTGTTTGCAGGGCTGCCTGACTGGCTACGCGCGCGCACCAAAATCATCGTCTATTTGCGCCGTCAGGACCGCTATCTTGAGGCGTTGTATAAACAGCTGGTGAAAAACGCCCGTATCCCGACGGGGGCGATGGCATTTTACGAACGTAAGCTGGAAAGCCTGGCCTATGCCTACTCGCTCGATCCGTATGCCAAACGGTTTGGCGCGGAAAACATCATCCTGCGCCCGTTTGAGCGGCAGCATTTTCGCAATGGCGATGTGATCGAGGATTTCGTGGACCAGTTGGGGGTAGAACTGACGGGGGAGCTGACGCGCCCCGACACCTCTACCAACAAGACATTCTCGCTTGAGATGTCGGAAGTGTTAGGGATGCTTGCGGCCGAAACCTCCCTGAATACCCGCGATCTGATCCGCGCCTTGATCGCGTTGGAGCCGCCCGATGTTGTGCGCTCCAACGATGTCTATGACCTTGAAACACGTCGCAAAATTGCGACCCACCATGCCGCTCGGAACGAGATTTTGCGACAGACCTATTGCCCGCACCTTGATGTTTTGTTTGATGAAAGTGATCTGGCTGAAGGCAACCGTGACAAGCCTGCCGATCACGCTGCAAATTGGCGCGCTGCAGTCCACGCAGCGGCCAAAGCCATCGCCCATGTCGAGGCGAAAGAGTGAGCAATCCGATGATCACCATCGTCACGACGATGCGCAATGAGGGGCCTTACCTGCTGGAATGGATCGCCCATCATCGCGCCGCGGGTGTGACCGGGTTTCTTGTCTACAGCAATGATTGTGACGACGGCACGGACACGCTTCTGGATGCGTTGGACGCCGCCGGGATTGTCACGCATGTTCGGCAAACAGAGATCAAGAAATCCCCTCAATGGACCGCGTTGAAAGCCGCATGGCGCCATCCTCTGGTGCAAGGTTCCGATTGGCTTTCCTGCCTCGATTGCGACGAATTTATTAACCTTCCCAATGGGTTGATGCAGCTTAGCGATGTTTTGGAACGCGTGGAATGCGACGCGTTGCTGATGCGCTGGCGGCTATTTGGGCATAGCGGCCATGTGGGGTTTGAGGACGCGCTGACGACCCGCCGCTTCACCAAGGCCGCGCCTTCTGACATGCGCTATCCCGCCCTGGGCAGCTATTTCAAAACGCTGTTTCGGCGCGAGGGTCCTTTTCGGCAGTTTGGCGTCCATCGCCCGCGTCAAAAATCTAGCGAGCGTCACCCCGTGCCGCACTGGTCGGACGGCTCGCAAACCCCGGTTTCTCGCGACACGTCGGAAAACGATACGCGGATTTTGCATTGGGCGGGTGCGGTTACTGACGACGCGGTGCAGCTTAACCATTACTCCTTGCGTTCTGCTGCGGAGTTTTTGATCAAGCGCGATCGTGGCCTGCCAAATCATCAAAAGAAATCTATCGATCTAAGCTATTGGGTGGAGCGGAATTTCAACACGGTGGAAGATCGCTCAATTCAAGGGATGGAGGCGCAAACATGCGCCCAATTAGATGCGCTGCGGGTCATTTCAGGCGTAGCGGAGTTGCACGAAAAGGCCACCCATTGGCACCGTGCGCGGCTGGACGTGCTCTTGCGCGATCCTGACGAATTGAAACTGTTTGGGCGTCTGATCTTGAGTGCGGGAAGCGTGCCGCCCGACCCGGAAACAGCGCAAGATCTTGTCCGGCGCTACGGGGTCGCGCATGGCGGTTGAGCCTATATATGTAGAGCGGTTTTTGCGCGGTGCCGGTGATGGGTCTTCGCGCATTTTGGGATGTGTCGGCTGGCCGGACTACGCAGGCAGGCAGGCTCTGAAACTTTGTTTTGCCACTGGGTTTGATCTGGAAAACCTCAGCGGCGCGCCCTCTAAAGATAGCATCCAGATTGACGAAGTTATTAATATTAACAATGGGTTCAGCGTTACCGCGCATTCAGAACACCCGCAAACCATCGCCCGGGTCTCGCTGGAGACCGGTTCCATCGATGTTCCGGTTGAACCGGCCGAAACAGCGCTGTTCGACGGGCTCAACGTCATCATGACGGAGCGAAACGGGGAGCCAGTCAGCGTGATTGCCGACTGGATGGCCTATCACGCCAGTCGGCATGATGTGCGCGGCGTCTTAATGCTGGATCGCACAACGCAAGACCCGGAATTTGACGCAGCTTTGGTGGAATACGCAGCCATGTCTGGCTTGAAACGTCTGGTCCATCTGCGCGTAAGCGGTCCATTGGGGCAGGCGGATGCGCCGCCCGCCCGCCATCCGCTTCATGCGCCCGATGCGCCCGGAAAAGACCGGATGGAATTGCCCGCAGCCGATCCACAGACAGCGCCGTTTGGCGAATTTGCGCTTTATGAGCTGCTGCGCACGCGGTTTCTGGAGCAGGCCAAGGCGGTGGCTTTGCTAGACCTCAGCGATCTATTGTGCCCCGACACGCAGCCCTTCAAGGATGTGCTGCGGACGCCGTCGGGGGTGTTGCAAATCCTTGGCGCGCGAATTTACCCGTGGCGGGTGCGCAAAGGCGAGGTGCCCGCGTTTGGAGATCATATTTGCACCCGGTTTGAGCGTGCGCGCGGGATACGGCGCTGGGTCGCCCAACCCGCGAAACTTACGCCGCAAAACATCTGGCGGGCTGTGCGGATCACCGATCTGACCCCGCATCAGTTGCAAAGCACAGGGTTCTGGCGGGCGATGGCGCTACGCCACCCGGATGCGACCGTGTCCGAGATCGTGGCCAAGACCTCTCTGATCGAGAACGCGGCACTACTGGATCTTTCACAGCAGATTTTCGGCCACAAACCCGTGCGCCAACCCGAAAGCAAGCTGTCAAAGGCGGGGGGTGGGGGCCGCGATCCTGACCGCACCTGCATCGTTACGACGATGAAAAACGAAGGGCCGTTTATTCTCGAATGGATCGCCTACCACCGCGCCATCGGCGTCACAGATTTCCTCGTGTATACAAATGATTGCACGGATGGCACGGACGATTTTCTGGAACTGCTTCAGCGCAAAGGCCTTGTTGTGCACCGGCAGAATCCATGGAAACCGGGTGGCGAATTGAAGCCGCAACACGCTGCGTTACAGGCCGCTGAGGACGAGAAAACCGTGCGAAACGCCGGTTGGGTAATCTGTATGGATGTGGACGAGTTTATCAACATCCATTGCGGCGACGGCACTTTGAAGGCGCTGTTTCATGAGATTGGCGAGGCCAACATGATCTCCTTGACGTGGCGGCTGTTTGGCAATGCGGATGTCGCGGAATTTGACGACCGGTTTATCATCGAGCAGTTCAACACCTGCGCGCCGGAGCTGTGCCGCAAGCCGCATCAGGCCTGGGGCTTCAAGACCCTGTTTCGCAATATCGGCATCTACAAGAAGATGGGCGTGCATCGGCCAAAGGGCCTCAAACCCGATCTTTGGGACCAGATTGATTGGGTCAATGGCTCCGGCAAGGCGATGCCGCGCAGCCTCTTTCGCAATGGTTGGCGGTCAACTTCGGACAGTTACGGCTATGATCTGGTGAGTTTGAATCACTACGCCGTGCGCTCTGCCGAAAGCTTTTTGGTCAAACGTGACCGCGGGCGGGTCAACCATGTAGACCGGGATCAGGGGCTGAGTTATTGGTTTCGGATGAACCACAACACGGTCTCGGAGCGCTCCATCCACGACCATATTCCAAAGCTGAGGGCGGAATTTGACCGGCTCATGTCAGACCCGGAGATTGCAGCGGCCCATGCGCTTTGTGTGGAAAATCACCGTGCCAAGATCGCAGAGTTGAAGGAAAGCCCGGCCTATACCGCGTTCTACGATCAACTGACGGGAGCGAGGCTGCGCAAACTGTCCCGGATGCTGAACTATTTCGGGGCAAATGTGTTTTTAGCAGGTCCTGATGTGATCCCCGATGAGGTGGCATCGATGGAGGATATCCCCGATGATTTCTTCTTCACGGTAAAGCGCGCCGAAACGCAGCACTAGCGGTATTGCGCTCTTTCCCCGGGTGACGGGCTGCCATAAGCTGCCGTGATGACACCTGATTTTGACGATATCCCAGAAATTGCGCTTGGGTGGCACCGTGATGGCGCGGGGGCGGCGTTGGCCACAGTGATTGATACCTGGGGCTCGGCCCCGCGGCCTGTGGGCAGCCAATTGGCGATCAGCGGGCAGGGCGACATCATGGGCTCTGTCTCGGGGGGCTGCGTCGAAGGGGCTGTGGTGGTGGAGGCGCTGGAGGCGTTGCAGGACGGGTCCCCGCGCGTGTTGGAATACGGTGTCAGCGATGACGAGGCCTTCGCGGTTGGCTTGGCCTGTGGTGGGACGATCCGGGTGTTGGTGGAACCGGTTGGGGCCGCGATGCCGGAGGATCTGCTGGCCGAGCTTGTCGCCAAACGCGGCGCACGGAAGCCGGTGGGTTATCGCGTTAACCTTAACACGTGGACACGTGGCCTTATTGGCGCTGTTGATGCCCGTGATC
Organism: uncultured Rhodobacterales bacterium; assembly: GCA_964352105.1. GTDB lineage: Bacteria > Pseudomonadota > Alphaproteobacteria > Rhodobacterales > Rhodobacteraceae > Litoreibacter. The sequence continues at coordinate 25,882 of CAYGQQ010000013.1, forward strand.
GGTTTCGCTGGGACAAATCTGGCGTTGATGACAGCGATTTTATCTGCATTCACAACCCGCCCCTGCGCTTGGCCGTAATCGGCGCGGTGCACATCGCGCAGCCGTTGTTGCGCATGGCCCGGATGGCGGGGTTTGATCCCGTGCTGATCGACCCGCGTGAAGCCTTTGCGTCCGTAGCCCGGTTTCCCGGCGAAACGCTGGTGCATAGCTGGCCGGATGCGGCGCTGAAAGTCTTAGGGCCTGATGCGCGGACGGCAATTGTGACATTGACCCATGATCCCAAACTGGATGATCCAGCGATTGAATTTGCCCTTGGATCGGCTTGTTTTTATCTGGGCTGTTTGGGTTCGAAACGCACCCATGCGAAGCGGGTTGACCGTCTTGAAAAGGCAGGATTTTCGACCGCGCAGATCGCACGTATTCATGCGCCCGTCGGATTGGATATCGGCGCGAAATCCCCTGCAGAGATTGCCGTTTCGATCATGGCCGAGATCGTTGCACGATTGAGGCAAGGCTGATGAAGTTTGGCCCCGTTGCCGTCAGGGATGCGGTGGGTACGATCCTTGCGCATTCGCTGAATATTGGTGGGATCAGGCTACGCAAGGGTGTTCGTTTGGCACAAGCGGACGTGGACAGCCTGTTGGGCGCTGGCGTTGAATTTGTCACCGTCGCGCGGCTTGGGGAAGATGACATTCACGAAGATGCGGCCGCAAATCAACTTGCCGCTGCCCTTGTTGGCAAAGATGTCAAAGGGATAGAACTGACCCAGCCTTTCACGGGACGGGTCAATATTCTGGCCACCGACCCGGGCCTTGCGCAACTGGATACCGAACGTTTGCACGCTGTCAATTCGATCGACCCGATGATCAGTTGCGCGACGGTTCCGCCGCTGACCCGGATGGAGCAAGGCGGGATGATTGCGACGGTCAAAATCATCTCTTACGGAGTTGAGAGAGCGGCACTGGCCCAGGCGATACAGCTGGGGGAGGGTGCTATCACGCTCGCCCAGCCGGTTCTGAAAACTGCCCGTCTGATCGTCACCGCAACCGGCGCAGGACCCAAGCCGAGCGCAGGGCTGCCCGCCATTGAGGGCCGGCTCCATGCGCTCGGTGTGTCTTTGACAGACATCGTGCATGTCGATCACCGGGAGGCGAATATTGCCGCCGCTTTAGCCGGAACCCCTGTCGATCTGACGCTCATTCTGACCGGGTCCGCAACCTCGGATATTGACGATACCGCCCCGCTGGCCCTGCGCGCGGCAGGCGGAGAGGTGCTCCGGTTTGGTATGCCTGTTGACCCCGGAAACCTGCTGTTTCTGGGTGCTTTGAAGGGAAAACCAGTGGTGGGGCTGCCGGGATGCGCCCGCTCGCCTGCGCTAAATGGAGCAGACTGGGTGCTGGAACGGTTGATCTGCGCCGTGCCTGTCACCAGCGAGGATATCGCGCGTATGGGTGTCGGTGGTCTCTTGAAGGAGATCCCGCAGCGGCCCCAACCACGGCGGGGTTAGGAATGCAGCGCGGCCTTCCAGGCGGCACCGGACACTTCGCGCGTCGCAAGGTCGCGATCAACAAGTGAGGGAGCGACTGCATTGACGCGAATACCCTCTGGGCCAAGCAAAACACCATCGATTTGTTCTTCCAGTTTGAAAAATGTTGCAGCCATTCCCGCCGATTTTTCGTCGGTGCGCCGCTCGTCCAATACCATTTCCGCTATGTTTCGACTGACGTCTTTTACTTACGCGTCTTCCGGTTCCCAAAGCCGATCTGTGTTTCCGCGCACAAAATCATCTATTTCAGGGGCACTCCTTGTATAATACACGTCATAAGGCAAAGCTGTCCTTAGCAGAGCAGATAAGAAGCAATGATAGATACTGACAACATGGTCGCCGGAGGCCTTGAGAAACACGTGCTGGTGACGGGCGGAACAGGTTTTGTTGGCCGCCCCGTCGTTGCGGCATTGGTAAATGCGGGCCACCGGGTCACTTGCGTCGTGAGGCCTGGCCGGAAAGCAGAATTGGATGGGCTCAGTGTTCAGTTCCGCCTTTGCGATGATGTGTTTTCACAAACCTCTGACTGGTGGGCTGACGCCTGCAAAGACGTCGATACGATCATTCATCTGGCTTGGTACGCGGAGCCCGGGAAGTACCTGACATCCGCGAAGAATATCGATTGCCTGACCGGTACGCTCACCCTGGCGCAAGGGGCCGCCAAAGCGGGTGTGCGCCGGTTTGTCGGTGTCGGAACCTGCTTTGAATACGATCTGACGGGGTCGGTGCAATCGGTTGAAACAAAACTGGCCCCTTTGACCCCCTATGCCGCCGCGAAAGTTGCAACTTTTACGATGCTGGCGGCGTATTTGGCGCAGTCCCACATAGAGTTTCTTTGGGCGCGGCTGTTCTATCTCTATGGGGCTCGGGAAGACCCAAGGCGTCTGGTGCCTTATCTGCATGCACAGTTAGGGACTGGGAAGGTTGCAGATTTGACGCAAGGAACTGCGGTGCGCGACTTCATGGACGTTGAAGATGCCGCTGCGATGCTGGTGCGCGATGCATTGTCTGACCGGCAAGGGCCCGCGAATATCTGTAGCGGGGCGGGCGTTACGATCCGGGCACTGGCGGAATCAATCGCGGATACGTATGGAAGACGTGACTTGCTTAACTTTGGCGCGCGTCCTGACAATTTAACCGACCCACCGTCAGTGGTCGGTGTGCGAACGCAAAAATAGATAAAACTCAAGGGTCCAAGGTATCAAATGACAGATTTTAAAAGAGAAATTTCGCAACGTATCGCCGAAATGGATGCGAATGAGGGCCTTCAGGATGCGGCGTACAAGTTCCTGCAGGCCTCGACTGCGCCGAAATACTCGTACAATTTTCATTGGCTTGACCGGCCGATCATTCAATACCCGCAAGATATTGTTGCCATGCAGGAGCTGCTTTGGGAGGTGAAACCGGATTTGGTGATCGAAACGGGGATCGCCCATGGTGGGTCGCTGATTTTCAGCGCATCGATCTTGGCCATGATGGATATGTGCGACGCGATAGAGGCGGGAACGACATTGGATCCATCGCGGTCGGCGCGGAAGGTAATCGGTGTCGATATTGATATCCGGCCCCATAACCGCACCGCAATTGAGGCCCATCCAATGGCGTCACGGATCGAGATGTTTGAAGGCTCCAGCATCGACCCTGAAATGTTTTCGAAGATTGAGGCAGCAGCGAAAGGATATGAGCGTGTTCTGGTATGCCTCGATTCCAACCACACGCATGACCATGTCCGGCAAGAATTGGAACTTTACGCCCCGCTTACGTCTGTGGGCAGCTATTGCGTCGTGTTCGACACATTGATCGAGGATATGCCGCAGGATGAATATCCCAATAGGTCCTGGGGACCCGGGAATAATCCTAAAACGGCCGTTTGGGATTACCTTAAATCCCATCCAGAATTTGAGATCGACAAAAGTATCGCAGGCAAGCTTCTCGTCACGGTTGCCCATGACGGGTTCTTGAAACGGATTTCCTAAAGCTCTCGAACGAAGTTTCTTGAGCGTGCTTTGGCCTCTTTCCATGCGGCACGTGCGGTTTGCGAGCCTGCGAGGACATGTTCGTACCCGTCGCCAAGAATTTCATCAACAGTGTGCGCGGCCGTCAGGATTGTGTTCTGGCCATTAATTGTGGTGGAGACCCGGAAGCTGTTGCCAATAGCGCTCAACTTGTTCCACCTATCCCGCATTGTACGCTTGGACTGGAGGGGCAGATCTAAAGCTTTGTTCAGTTCGTCTTCGCTTTCCGTTTTCAGTGCATAGGCCATCAGCACTTCCGCCAACTCTGCCTTCAACGTCGCGTTGTTGCGTGCGGAGCCAAGGACATAACGGTACCAAGCGAAATAATCTGGTAAGAACTCTGTCAGCCCATACCGCGCCTTTACCGTTTCCAATGTGGAGAAAAATGCCAGAGGGACAGATGCAGTATAGCCCACAACATCTGTCAACGGGTCGGTTTCGTTTTCCTGCGCGAATTGCTTGCTGGTGCTGTCATTGCCACTGCTGTTTTGGGACGAAGATTGTCCGCCCCCGGTACTGGCGGGGCTGTAACCATTTATCGAAAAACCATGATCGACATGCAAGAAAGATCCGCCTTTCAAAACAGCGCGATATGCTATGCAATAGTCAGGGATTGTTGTGTCGAAGACGATTTCAGGATCGAGCGAGGTGCGGATCAGATAATCTCGTGACATGCAGCCGTGATAGATTTCCGGGATCGGGCTCATGTTGGTCAGTTTGCACGCCAGAAGGTCGTCGCGGCTGTCGGCGGCCTCATAGGCGTACATCTGGCCGAAACTGTTGTTGCGATGCAACCTTACGCCACCCGTTTTTTTCCCGTAGCCGGGGATCGGCCAACCAAATGTTCGACGTCCCCAACTGATGCCGTCGGGGCGATGTTTTTCAAGAAGGTCACGTAAGTATTTGAACTGACGTGGCAAAATACCATCGTCATCGCCAAAGAAAATCAAATACTCACCGCTTGAGGCCAGAAAAGCGCGATTGAAGTTTTCGCGCATCGAAACCCGTTTCGTGGTCTCCACATATATCAAGCGCGGGTCGTCAAAAGCGGCGACAATTGCGGCGGTGTCATCAGTGCTGGCATTGTTGCTGACCACAATTTCGAGATTTGGGTCGTCGATTTCCAAAGCAGTCTGTAGCGAATACTTCAGATATTGCGCGCGCTCACGGGTCGGTATGACAATGCTGATCTTCATTTAAACGTCGATAATGGGCGGTGCAAAGCGGACATTCTCTCAGGCTGAATTATTCATAATAGTCGGACGGAGGCGCCGCCATCTTCAAAAGGTTCTTTGGACTACTCCTTGGATGATTGTAACGGTTACGCATCTGAATTGAAACGCGAAAAAATAAAAAGCCCCGCGGGTCCGCGAGGCTTTTCTATTTATCAATGGTGCGGCGACCGTTACTTTACCGGGCCAATCAGCATGATCATCTGGCGGCCTTCCATTTTCGGCATGTTTTCGACCTTGCCTTGACCTTCGACATCCGCTGCGACGCGTTCGAGAAGCTCCCGGCCAAGGTTCAGGTGGGCCATTTCCCGGCCTCGGAACCGCAGGGTGATCTTCACCTTGTCGCCATTTTCGAGGAATTTAAAAACGTTACGCATTTTCACATCGTAATCGTTGGTATCCGTGTTGGGACGGAACTTGATTTCTTTGATCTCGATGATCTTTTGCTTTTTGCGAGCCTCAGCCTCTTTCTTCTGGGTCTCATACTTATACTTCCCGAAATCCATGATCTTGCACACGGGCGGGTTGGCATTTGGTGAGATTTCTACGAGGTCCAGGCCGGCTTCATCTGCCATTTCCATGGCGCGGGCGGGTGTCACGACACCTACATTTTCGCCTTCTGCGCCGATGAGGCGGATTTCGTCAGAGCGGATACGGTCATTGACGCGTGGTCCGGTTTCGCGCTGTGGTGGCGCGTTGTGAGGTCTGCGGGCTATAGCGTAGCTTCCTTCATGTCATTAACTTCAAGGCCTACAAGGTAATGGGCGGGCGGCGATGGTTCAAGCGGCTTTTCCGCGGGAAACCGCTCAAAACCGGGCGCGGGGAAGTTTTGAGCCATTTCCCCCGTTTTATCTTCGATGATGAACGCCTAAATGCGTGGTGCAAGCGCATTTCGCGCCGAAATAAAGGGGATTATTACCATGCGAGCACTTATCATCATTGCGGTTTTGGCCGTTCTTGGATTCGGAGCCTACGCATTTCTTGGCCAAAGCGACGAGGTTGCGAGCGAGCCCGTCACCGAACCTGTGAGTGAGGCAGTAGAAGAAGCCGCAGGGGAGGCAGAGACAGCCGTTGAAAGCATTACCGACGCTGTTTCCGAGACAGTGAATGAAGCGCAAGAGGCCGCGGAAGCCGCCGCTGAGGGCGTCGAAGAAGCAGTCGAGGGGTTGGCGTCTGATGCAGCCAATGCCGTGGAAGAAGCGGGCACCGCAGCGTCTGAGGCTGTTGAAGGCGCAGTAGAGGCCGCAACAGATGCAGCTTCTGACACGGTCAATGCCGTCACGGAAGGGGCCGAGGCCGCAACCGATGCTGCCTCCGATACGGTAGAGGCTGCGACTGACACGGCGTCTGAGGCTGCCGACACGGCGACTGAGGCTGCAAGCGAGGTTGTGGAAGGCGCTACTGAGGCCGTTGAAGGGGCCGCGGACGCTGCCGCTGATACTGCATCCGACGCGACTGAGGCCGTCACAGACACTGCCGCTGAGGCGACAGCTGCGGATGTTTTGAGCGCTGACGGGTTTGATTTCGACCAAGCCGTGTCGATGGTAGAAAACTCTGAGCTGAACAGCATCATGAAATCGACGCTGACCTCTGCGCTGGAAGGCGCGCGGGACAATCCGGAGGTTCTGAATTCAGTTCTTGAGCAAGTTCGCGGCGCTTTGGGCCAGTAACTCAAGCGACCTAAGAAAAGCGAAAGCCCGCAGTGTGATGCTGCGGGCTTTTTTGTTGGATTGATCCGCGGGTTGCAGGCCGGGCAATTGAGTATTTTTGGCAAGAAGAAGCCAGGTTTAGCCGACGAAGGCCTTTTCAACCACGTAATGGGCGGGTTCAGAGTTTGCACCTTCTTCAAGGCCGAATCCTTCGAGAATTTCCTTGATGTCTGTGTTGAGCCCAAGGGAGCCGCAGACCATGGCGCGGTCTGTTTCAGGCGAGATACCGTCGATCCCCAGATCCCTGAACAGCGTGCCGTCTTGCAAGAGCGTCGTAACGCGGCCCATTTTCGGGCTCTGTTCGCGGGTCGTGGTGGGGTAGTAGCGGATCTTGGTGAGGTTCTCTTCGCCCAGCAGTTCCAGCATCATTTCGTCGGATTTAAGATCCTCGATCAACTGGCGGCTGTATTCCAGTTCTGCCACGTCACGGCAGGTGTGGGTGATAATGACCTCGTCATAATCTTCATAGGTTTGCGGCTCACGCAGCAGGCTGGCAAAGGGCGCAAAGCCGGTACCTGTCGCAAAAAACCAGATGCGTTTGCCGGGCAGGAGCGCGTCATGGACCAGCGTGCCCACGGGTTTGGGCCGCAGGATGATCTCGTCGCCCGGCTGGATATGTTGCAGCTTCGAGGTCAGCGGGCCGTCCTGGACCTTGATTGAGTAGAACTCCAATTCCTCATCCCAGGCGGGGCTGGCGATGGAATAGGCGCGCAGCAAAGGCTTCTGCTTGCCGGTTTCCGGATGTGGGTCGCCCATCAGGCCGATCATCACGAACTCGCCTGACCGAAAGCGCAGGCTTGCCGGGCGCGTTACCCGGAAAGAAAACAGCCGGTCTGTCCAGTGTTTGACTTCGGTGACGGTCTGAGCGTCTGGCAAGGTAGGTACGTTCACGGGACGGGCTTCATGTATTGGAGTTTGGTCAGTCATGTTCTCTCGCAAAGCGTGTGCTTTGTCCACAGGGTTTCGTTTGTGTGCGAATGAAGTATTGGATGATGTCAGGCGCGCAGGCGGGCTTGGTAGTTATGCGACGTCCAATTGGCCCGGGCCAGCCACTGGGCTTCGGGTTGCCTTGCCGCCAGAGCGTCGTCGATTTCGACCTCGTCAAAGCCTGCACGGCGCGCCATCGCGTATTGATCGGCGATTACATGGCCCTTGGCGCGCAACCGGCCTTCAAAGCCCATCAGGCGCAAGCGGCGCGCGATGGTGAAGCCGCGGCCATCAGCCGAGGACGGAAAATCGACACGGATCATGTCGATCTCGGCCAGGCGGTTGGACAGGCTGGCCGGGTCCGCGTCAGAGGCCAGATCGACCGCCACAGCGGGACCGTCATCATTGGCAGCGAGGTCTGCTTGTGGGGTGAAGCCGTGGGTCCAGTCGTCTGAGGCAAAGCCTGTGTCTGTGATAATAACGCTCATGCTGCCTCTCCAAATTCTCTGGAGCGGGTGGCCTTGCCATCCGCGAAATGAATGCCGCATTCGACCTTGTCCTGGCCGCGCCAGCGACCGGCGCGGGGATCTTCGCCCTCGGCCACTTTGGTGGTGCAGGGCGCGCAGCCGATGGATTTGAACCCGCGCGAGACCAGCGGGTGGCGGGGCAGGCCATAGGCGTCCATGAACTCGGCGATCATCTTCGGCGTCCAATCAGCCAATGGATTGATCTTGATGCGTGCGCCTTCGTCTTTTTCGTAAAGCGGCATCTGTGCACGGGCACCGCCCTGGATACGCTTGCGACCGGTGATCCAGCCACCAAACCCTTGCAACGCGGCCTCCAACGGCTCTGTCTTGCGCAGGGTGCAGCAGGCATCCGTGTCAAACGTATGCAAGATACCATCAACGTCCCGTTCCATCAATTTGGCGCGGTCGGGGCGGATCACTTGCAGGTTCGAAAGTCCCAAGGTTTCGGCGACATCGCGTTGATATTGCAGAGTTTCTGGGAACAGCATCTCCGTGTCGAGAAACAACACAGGCGTATCGGGGTCGATCTGAGCGACCATGTGCAGCAACACGACACTTTCCGCGCCAAAGCTGGAGACCAAAGCAACCTTGCCGATCTGGACGTCATCCAGAACATGCTTCAGGATTGTCCGCGCATCGCTTTTGCGGTGCAAAAGGTTGCGGCGTTCGGCGAGTTCCTTAAGCGGCATTTTTCGCCTCCTTCTCAGGGTAAAGCGCGGATTTGAACGGGGCCATGCCCAGACGGCGGTAGGTTTGCAAGAAGGTTTCATCCTCGTCATCACGCAGATCGAGATAGGCATAGATCAAGCGTTCGATCGCGGGGACAATCTCGTCGTAAGCAAAGCCGGGACCGGCGCGTTCGCCGATCACAGCCGTTTCGGTGCCGTCGCCGCCAAGTGTGATCTGGTAGTTTTCAACGCCTGCCCGGTCGAGGCCCAGAATGCCGATATGGCCCACATGGTGGTGTCCGCAAGCATTGATGCAGCCGGAGATTTTGATCTTCAGCTGGCCAATCTCATGCTCCAGTTTCAGCTCGTCAAACCGGGTTGCGATCTTCTGAGCAACAGGGATCGAACGGGCAGTCGCAAGCGCGCAATAATCCATGCCGGGGCAGGCGATAATGTCGGAGATCAAACCGATATTGGCCGTGGCCAGATCAGCATCGCGCAGACGGGCATAAATCGCCGGCAGGTGGGATTTGTGAACATGGGGCAGGATCACGTTTTGCTCGTGGCTGATGCGCAGCTCGTCATGGCCGAACTCCCGCGCGATCGCGGCCATCACACGCATTTGGTCGGATGTGGCATCGCCCGGAGTGTCGCCATGCTTCTTTATGCTAATGGAAACAATCGCATAGTCATCATTTCGGTGCTTGGTGATGTTGGTATCCACCCAAGACCGGAAGGCCGGGTTATCATGATAGGCCGCCTTGAAGGGCGCGACCGAGGCGCGGACAAATTCAGGGGAGACAAACTGCGCCTCGATACCCGCAAGCATGTCCTGATCAACGCCAGAGAACTCAGGGCGCAGCAGCGCAAAGCGGTCTTCCACAAGACGACGAATTTCGTCGATGCCGTTCTCATGGACGGTGATTTTGATGCGGGCCTTGTATTTGTTGTCGCGGCGGCCCAGCAGGTTGTAGACGCTGACAATCGCCTCGCAATAGGGCAGCAGATCGGCTTTTGGCAAAAACTCCCGCAGCACTTTGCCAACCATCGGCGTGCGACCGAGACCGCCCCCGACAATCACCTCAAAGCCGGGCTCACCGGCATCATTGCGCACCATGCGCAGGCCAATGTCATGCGCTTTGGTGACGGCGCGATCTTGTTCAGCTCCGGTCACGGCGATCTTGAATTTGCGCGGCAGGAACTGGAATTCAGGGTGGTCTGTGGACCATTGCCGCAGCAGTTCGGCCACGGGACGCGGGTCTTCAATCTCATCAGCGGCGGCACCTGCGAAATGGTCTGCCGTGACGTTGCGGATCGTGTTGCCGGAGGTCTGGATCGCGTGCATGCCAACCTCGCCCAAGGCGTCCAGCATATCGGGAACGTCGCGTAGTTTCGGCCAGTTATACTGGATGTTCTGACGCGTGGTGAAATGGCCGTAGCCTTTGTCCCATGTGTCGGCAATCATCGCCAGCTGGTCCATCTGCGCCGAATTCAGCGTGCCATAAGGAATGGCCACGCGCAGCATATAGGCGTGCAATTGCAAATAGAGACCGTTCATCAGGCGCAATGGCTTGAACTCATCTTCGGTCAGCGAACCGTCGATGCGCCGCTCCACCTGCGCGCGAAACTGCGCATTGCGTTCGGTCAGAAAATCGCGGTCAAAATCATTGTAGTGATACATTAGCTCAACTCCACTTGCTTGCCGTGGTTGTAATTTGAGGGACCTTTGGTGCGAAACTCTTCGCGGAAATGCGTGGTCTCAAGGCCGTCCTTGCCCTGCTGAACGTCGATCAGATAGACGCCCACCACGACGTCGGCCTGCGCGCCGGCATCTAGCAATCGCAGATCGGCAATTGCCTCATCCTCGATCACTTCTGCGTCCTGAATGTCGCGCACCCAGGCATCATCTGCGGCCAGATAGACCACATCGCCTTCCAACAGGTCATTTGCGGTGACGACTTTTGGGGAAAATGGCTTGCTCATAATGCAATCTCCTGGGGGTCAAATTCTTCTGCGGCCTGCAAAGCTGCGCGCGGTGCCAGTCCAATGAATGTCAGGGCGGGGCCGGTGAGGCCTGCAGTGCTCAAGGTTGGTTCCAGCTCAGAAATTGTGGTTGCGAGAATGCGCTGATCCGTGCGCGAGGCGTTCTCAATCACCGTCACAGGCGTCGCAGGATCAATGCCATGCATCAGCAAGCGTCCCTGGATAAACCGCGCGGATTTCTTGCCCATATAGATCGCTGCAACTTCGCCCGGAGCCGCCAAAGCGCGCCAATCATGATCGGCATAGCCTTTGGTGTCGTGACCCGTCAGGAACCGCACCCCTGAGTTGCGCCCGCGTTTTGTCAAGGACTGCCCCAAAGCCGCAACCGCCGCCGAGGCTGAAGTAATGCCCGGAATTATCCGCCAGGTCACACCGGCTGCATCACAGGCGTCGATTTCTTCATCGAGACGTCCAAACACCGTTGGATCACCTGACTTCAAACGCACGACTTGCGCGCCGGATTGCGCATGCTCCACAATCATCGCGTTGATGTCGTCTTGTGATACAGACGGGCCAAACCCTTCCTTGCCCGCCGACAGCATCACGGCCTCTCGCCGGGCAAGCTCCAAAATTTCCGGCGCCACCAAACGGTCGTAAATAACAACATCCGCCTCATGCAGCGCCTTGCGGGCCTTCAGTGTCAGCAACTCGGGATCACCAGGCCCCGCGCCGACCAAATCGACGGACCCTTCTCGCTTCTCCTGCTGCAAATACTCAATGAGCAACCCATCCAAGGCAGTCTCAACACCCGCTTCACCAGCGCTTTCATGGGCCAAAGGGCCTTTGTCGAAATAGAATGAGGTCCAGAAGTCGCGCCGTTTGCGGCCCATTGGCAGCGCCTCAACCTTGGCTCGGAATGTCTTGCCGATCCGGGCCAAGATGCCAAGGGTTGGCGACAGCGTCTCTTCAAGGTCTTTCTTGATCGCGCGGGCCAGCACCGGTGCCGCGCCTTCCGTGCCGATCGCCACTACCACAGGGTCGCGGTCGACAATGGCGGGCGTAATGAACTGACTGTCGCCCAGGTTGTCGACGATGTTGACCAAGGCACCGTCGCGGTGGGCCAAAGCGGCAACCCGCGCATCTTCGGCACCGTCTTCATTGGCGGCATAAAACAAGCGGGCACACATCGCGTCGCCCGGCTCCATCGCGCGCGGGGTCAGGCTCAGGCGACCTTCGCTTGCCCAAGCTACAATCTCGGGGGCTGCGTTTTCTGCGACCACGTTCAGGCGGGCGTCCGTCTTCAAAAGCAGGCGCAGCTTAGCCAATGCAGCCTCACCACCACCCGATACAACAACGCGCTGACCTGCGAGGGCTACGAAGATTGGAAAGTGTTTCATATCATTTCCTTCAAAACTTGCCCTCAATATAGGATAATTTCCCTAATAATGGCTATCCTTCTGGCAAAATAAGGAATAATGTTCCGATAAATCGAAACTTCAGAACGTCTGTTTCTAAACTCAGGAGAAACTGGAATGGCTGTCCGCCTAGACACGACAGATCGGAAAATTCTCGCAGAGCTGCAACGCGATGCCTCACAATCTCTTGAAGATATCGCGCGCAAAACGGGCTCGTCGAAAACGCCCATTTGGAACCGCATCAAGAAGCTGCGCGCGGCTGGAGTAATCAAGCAAGACACGGTTGTGCTTGATGCCGATGCACTGGGGCTAGAGGCTTGTTTTTTCGTGCTTATTCGCACGTCAGAGCATGAGGCAGACTGGCAGGACAAATTCCTGCATGCTTTGCGGGAACGCGATGAGGTGATGGAGGCGCACCGGCTTGCGGGCGATATCGACTATATTTTGAAAGTGCGGGTGGAGAACGCGAAAGCTTATGACGTTTTCTATCAGGCGCTGATCTCGGAAGTGCGAATCTTCAACGTCACGGCGCTGTTGTCGATGGAAGAGATCAAATCAACCACGGCTCTGCCGCTTTGATCTCTTGAACCAGAGCGCCAAGTCTGCATAGTCGTTTCAGGCTAAATGCAAGGGGGCTGTCATGAACGCGATGCAGGAACTTGAAGACAATGTCTCGGTCCCGTTTGAACGTGCCTGTGCGATGCCGCGCTCGGTCTATACGTCGCAGGAATTTCTCGATCAGGAGTTGAAACATATTTTCAGCCAGGATTGGCTTTGTGCGGGACGGGCCTCCTCGCTGGCCAATCCGGGCGACTTTACCACGATGGAAATCGCCGGGGAGCCGATCATGATCGTGCGTGACCAAAACGGCGAATTGCGCGCGCAATCGAATGTTTGCCGCCACCGGATGTCGATCTTGTTGGAAGGGCGCGGCAACACGAAATCCATCGTGTGTCCCTATCATGCCTGGACCTACGGGCTGGACGGCAAGCTACGCGGTGCGCCCGCGATGGAGATGAACGAGGGGTTCGACAAATCCAAGATTTGCCTGCCGCAAGTGCGCTGCGAAATCTGGCAGGGCTGGATCATGGTGACATTGAACCCCGACGCGGCCCCTGTGTCTGAGGCCTTGCGCGACATCGACGCTCTGGTCGGTCACTACAAAATGGAAAACTACGTCGAAAGCTTCCGCGAAACGCACCATTGGAATACCAACTGGAAGGTGCTGGCCGAGAACTTCATGGAAAGCTACCACTTGCCGGTCTGTCATGCGGGCACGATCGGCGGCACAGTGGACCTCAGGGAAATGACCTGCCCGGAAGGCGCGCCAGCTTTCAACTATCATTGGATCATGAAGAACGAGACTTTTGCCCTGACGCTTGCGCACCCCAACAACACGCATCTGGAAGGGGAGGATCGGCGTAAGACCTACCTGCTGTCAATTTATCCGGCGTTGATGATCACGCTGACACCGGGCTATTTCTGGTATCTTTCGCTGCACCCTGACGGGCCGGATCACGTCAACATTCTTTATGGCGGCGGGCTCGCTCCGGAGTTTCGCGAAGACCCCGAGAGCGAAAAGCACTTTGCGGAATTGAAGGAGATTCTGGACCGGGTGAATGACGAGGACCGGGGCTGCACCGAAAGCGTCTATAAGGGGCTTTGTTCTGGTCTGGGCGCGCCCGGGCCGCTGTCCCATCTGGAGCGCCCTAATTTCGAGTTCGCGCAGTATATCAACAGCCGTATTCAGCTTGGAAAGCAGCCTTAACGGAAATTTCAGCGAGATGGCGAAAGCCTAATGGGCAGCATCAGGCCGCCCATTATCAGGTATTCCTAGGCGGCCAGCTTGTCGAGGATACGGACCCAGCTGCGAATGCCTTTGTGAAAGCTCGTCAGGTCATATTTCTCGTTGGGCGAATGGATCTGGTCATCATCCTTGCCAAAGCCCGTCAGCATCGTGTCCATGCCAAGGATATCCTTGAAATAGCCTGCAATCGGGATTGAGCCGCCGCAGCCCACAAAGGCTGCATCATTGGGCCATTCCTCTGACAGCGCTGCGCGGGCGGCCTCAAAGGCGGGATTGGTCGTGGTCATTTCCGCCGCGGGGGAGGCCCCGTGCCCAATGAAGCTGACTGTGCAATCCTCTGGCAGCAAGTCTTGAACGTATGCGCGGAAGCTTTCGCGGATCGCATGCGGGTCTTGCGTGCCCACCAGACGGAACGAAATTTTCGCCGTGGCTTTGGAGGGCAGCACGGTTTTGAACCCATCGCCTTCATAGCCGCCAGAGATGCCGTTCACCTCGCAAGTGGGGCGCGACCAGATCATCTCCAGACCGGATTTGCCGACTTCGCCAGCTGGCACGGCCAAACCAACCTCGCCAAGGAAGTTTGAGGGCTCAAACCCCAGGCCTTTCCACTGGCTTGCAATATCTTCGGGAAGCTCCGGCACGCCGTCATAAAAGTCTGGCACAGTGATCCGTCCGGTCTTGTCATGCAGGCCGGCGATAATCTTGGCCAGCACCCGCACGGGGTTCATGGCAATCCCGCCATACATGCCCGAATGCAGGTCCTTGTTTGGCCCGGTGATTGTAATCTCTTCCTGCAAGATACCACGCAGGCGCGTGACGATGGCAGGGGTGCTGTCGCCGAAAAGCCCCGTGTCGCAGATCAGCGCCACATCGGCCTTCAATTCCTCGGCGTTTTCTTTCATGAACGGCACCAGCGAGGGGGAGCCGCTTTCCTCTTCGCCCTCGAAAAACAGCGAGATATTTGCAGGCAAACTGCCATGGACAGCAACCCAAGCGCGGCAGGCCTCCACGAAGGTCATCAACTGGCCTTTATCGTCAGAAGTTCCGCGGCCGCGAATAACTGTGCCTTTGTCGGTTTCTTCCAAAGCAGGCTCAAACGGCGGCGTTGCCCAAAGCTCCAGCGGATCAACAGGTTGCACGTCATAATGGCCATAGAACAGAACATGTGTGCCTGACTTTTCCGGGGTGTGGGCCACGACCATCGGATGGCCCGGAGTGGTCCGTTTGGAGACGTCAAATCCAATGGTGCGAAGGTCGTCGACAAGCCAGTTGGCGGCTGTGTCGCAATCTTTCGCGAAGGCCGGATCAGTGCTGATCGACGGAATGCGCAACAGGTTCATCAGGCGATCCGTTGCGTTTTGCAGGTCATTATCCACCTGCGAGAGTACTTGGTCCAATGACATCGTTCTGGTCCCCACCTGTAACGAAAACTATTTATCTAACTTTTCTGTCATGGACGCTCTGAGGGGCGGTGTCCAGCTTGACTAGACACTCTTTTAGCTTTGCGAAACAATGCGCCCGACAACAATTAACTGATCGCGCTGAGTGAAAAATTTTGCCTTATTTAGCGATGTTTATGGAGGGTTTCGGATGCGCAGTCTTTGTCTTGCAGGGGTGATTCTGTCTTTGAGTACTGGGCTTTCCGTTGCGGAACCCTTGAGTTTCAACGATGCACGCAAGCTGCTTCCACGGGCCAATGCAAAGCCTGTTATCGCGACATTTCCTGATGTGGTTTCTGCCGCTGATGCCGCGCAACTGACTAAGGCGCGCCAGTCGGTCGAGGATGTTTTGACCTCGCTCGGGCAGGCGATGCCGGCTTATGGTGCGATGGCTATTTCGCCCGATGAAGGGCTGTTTGTGGATTGGTTGAACGGGGCAGGCGGGTTTCATTCGACAGCCTCCGCCCGCGCGGCTGCAATCACGCAATGCAATGAGGCCAAGAAAGACGCTTCTGCTGACTGTATGGTGATCGTGGAGGTGGCCCCCAAAGGGGCGTCCGAGACCTTCAGCCTCAGTCCGGAGGCAAATGCAGTGTTCCGCAAAGACTACCGCAAAATGGACGCGCCTAAGGCGTTTGCAACCTCGGCCAGCACTGGCCATTTCGGGTTCGATCGCGGGGATGGCGGGCGGGCGCTTGATGCGTGTGAACGTGCCTCGGACAATGCCGGGGATTGCAAAATCGTTGTGCAGGATTAGGCGGCGATTAACGGCACTGTGATCGCGTCAAAATGTACCGTGGTTGCATGCGGGCACACTGCGTATATACGGTCCAAATCAGATGACCTCCCGGAGTACGGTATAGATGGCGCAAGACCCGAAAACTCAGAAATCGACCTTTATCGGGGCAAATTTGGACCGCGCTTTGCAAAGCCTGCATGACGAGGGCCGCTACCGGACCTTCATCGATGTGGAGCGTCACACCGGCAACTTTCCGAACGCGACACGGCGTCTAGACGACGGAACGACGCAAGACGTCACCATCTGGTGCGGCAATGACTATCTTGGGATGGGGCAGCATCCGGTTGTTCTGAACGCAATGCATGATGCCCTTGATGCGGCAGGTGCGGGGTCTGGCGGGACGCGCAATATTTCGGGAACGACGGTGTTTCACAATGCGTTGGAGGCTGAACTGGCCGATCTGCATGGCAAGGAAGCGGCGCTTTTGTTCACCTCCGCCTATATTGCCAATGACGCGACGCTTTCGACCTTGCCGAAGTTGTTTCCGGGGCTGGTTATTCTCAGCGATGCGCTCAACCACGCTTCTATGATCGAAGGCATTCGGCGCAATGGCGGTGACAAGCGTATCTTCAAGCATAATGATCTGGACGATCTGCGCGCGAAGCTGGAGGCGATCCCGCAAGATACTCCAAAGCTGATCGCGTTTGAATCGATCTATTCGATGGATGGCGATTTTGCCCCGATTGACGCGATTTGCGACCTGGCGGACGAATTTGGGGCGCTGACCTATATCGACGAGGTGCATGCGGTTGGCATGTACGGGCCGCGTGGTGCCGGTGTTGCGGAACGTGACGGTCTGATGGACCGGATCGACGTCATCAACGGCACGCTCGCCAAAGCCTATGGTGTGATGGGCGGCTATATCGCGGCGAGTGCCAAGATGTGTGACGCGGTGCGCTCCTATGCGCCGGGCTTCATCTTCACCACCTCACTGCCACCCGCAATTGCGGCCGGGGCTTGTGCGTCGGTGGCGTTTCTCAAGACCGATCAAAGGTTGCGCCAGCAACAGCAGGATGCGGCAAAGGTTTTGAAATTGCGGTTGCGCGGCTTGGGGTTGCCGATCATCGATCACGGCTCTCACATTGTGCCGGTGCATGTGGGTGACCCGGTGAAATGCAAAATGATCTCTGATCGGCTGCTTGATGAGTTCGGCATTTACGTCCAGCCGATCAACTTCCCTACGGTCCCGCGTGGCACGGAGCGGTTGCGCTTCACGCCGTCGCCTGTCCACAGCGCTCAAATGATGAATGATTTGGTGGCAAGTCTGGACGCTTTGTGGTCGCATTGTGCCCTTAATCGCGCCGAAATGTCCGCATAGGAAGAACAGTGACCGCAGGACCGTGAAACCCTGCACAAGTTTGAAACAGTGTGTTAATATCAACGGGCTAGTTACTGAATTGGGGCGAATCGTCAGTGGCTAAGCTGTAACTGGGGCAAGAACGGGCAAACGTGATGCTAGGGCGTAAATCAGAGCCCATATCGGATAATGTCGAAAGTCTGCGTGGGTTTGATGCGTTCGACCTGCAGCTTGGTGACATTATGCGCGGTGAACGTGCCACAATGGGCAAGTCACTGCTCGATGTTCAGCGCGAGTTGAAGATCAAAGCCAATTACATCGCCGCCGTTGAAAACTCCGACCCGTCTGTCTTTGAAACACCTGGATTTATCGCAGGCTACGTCCGGTCCTATGCGCGCTATCTGGGGATGGACCCTGAATGGGCCTATGACCGGTTCTGTGCCGAAAGCGGCTTTGCCGGTGTCGAAGGATTGTCTGGCAGCACCAACGCCAAGGCCGTCGCGCGCGGCAAGGCGGCAAGCAAGTCCGGCAGTGACGACAGTTTCAACCGTCCCATGGCCCCCTACATTCCCAGCGGCCCCAGCCTGCTGAGCCAGATCGAACCCGGTGCCATCGGCTCCGTTGCGGTGCTGGCCGGGCTTATCGGTCTTATCGGTTATGGTGGTTGGTTCGTCTTGCAAGAAGTTCAGCGCGTCAGTTTTGCGCCTGTTGATCAATCGCCTGGTCTTGTAGCCGATGTGGGCGGCGTCTCGGGTGTCGGTGATCTTGGTGGCGGGGCTGATCTGGTCGCGGCGGCCGAAGTTGATACCAGCATCGCCGCGCCGACATTGGAAAGTTTTGACAGGCTCTACCGCCCGCAAGCGTTGGAAGCGCCGGTACTGACCGCGCGCGATGGTCCGATCGCCTCCCTTGATCCGCGCACGACAGGTACTTTCGCCGAAGATATCGCGCAACGTCAGGCCGCCCGTCCTGCCAGCGTTGAGCCCGGCGGCGTGCCTGCGCCCATTGCGCCAACAACGCCCGTCCAAGTGACGCAAGCCGTTAGTCCGGACGTGATGGTTTTTGCCGTACGTCCCGCTTGGGTGCGGATTGCGTCCGCAGATGGCACGGTGATTTTCGAGAAGATTCTGGATGCTGGCGAAAGCTATACGCTGCCGCAATCAGATGCGGAGCCATTGTTGCGCGCAGGCAATTCCGGCTCGCTTTATTTCAACGTGCAGGGCAAGACCTTTGGCCCGGCTGGCTCTGGCACATCTGTGGTGAAATCCGTAGCGCTGGGCATTGATGCGATCAAATCCAACTATGTGCAGGCCGATCTGGGCGCTGATCCTGATCTGGCAGAGGTGATGACCGCAATGGCGCAAGCCGCTACTTTGCCGCTGGAAGACGGTGCCGGGTCTGAATAACCCAGAATCGTCACGTTGAATTGACAGTTCCATTGCAGGCTCTGCGGCACGGGACTATATTCCTTTGAAAGACTGTATTCCTTCGAAAGACTGACAGACCGAGGTTCGAAATGTCGCTTCACGCTATTCGCCCTTGGCGGCAAATCGACCGCCGCGTTTCACGCAAAATCAACGTGGGGTCTGTTGAGATTGGCGGCGACGCGCCGATTGCGGTCCAGACGATGACCAACACCGACACCACCGATGTTGCGGCAACGGTCGCGCAGGTGCAGGCCTGTGCGGAGGCTGGCGCGGATATCGTGCGGGTTTCTGTGCCGGATGAGGCCAGCTCAAAAGCGCTGAAGGAGATCGTCAAGGAAAGCCCGGTGCCCATCGTGGCCGACATCCATTTCCACTATAAACGTGGCATTGAAGCGGCAGAGGCGGGGGCCGCCTGTCTGCGGATCAATCCCGGCAATATCGGCTCGCCCGAGCGCGTGCGCGAGGTGATTAAAGCGGCCAAGGACCACAATTGCTCGATCCGGATCGGCGTCAATGCGGGGTCCCTTGAGAAGCACCTGCTGGAGAAATATGCGGAGCCCTGTCCTGAGGCGATGATCGAAAGCGGGCTCGATCATATCCGTATCCTCGAAGATAACGACTTTCAGAACTACAAAATCAGCTGCAAGGCGTCCGACGTTTTCATGTCTGCTGCCGCGTATCAGCGTCTGGCACAGGCCACGGACGCCCCGCTCCATCTTGCGAA
>CAYGQQ010000014.1:0-44980 GCA_964352105.1 uncultured Rhodobacterales bacterium
GGATCAACCCCGTCATCTTCCTTCATCTTCACCAGTTCGACGATCAGGCGTTCTTGACCTTGGGCCACACGGTTCAGCGCGTCTGTCGGATCGATGGAGGTATCCAGCCTTTCGGTCAACTGCATCATGGAACTTGTCAGCGTTTCGATCTTTTCTTCCGTTGCCACACGCCCGGCTTCAGCCTGCATGAAAAGCCCCTGCAAACTGTCAATTTGTTCAACCATGTGATCCAGAACCGTCGCCACGACCCCTTGATCAAATGATCCCCCCTCCCCATCGCCGGAGGTGAAACCGACCCGCGTGATCGAGCTGAGCCATTCCTCCATTTCCCGGTAGAAGCGGTTCTGACCGTGGCCTGCAAACAGCTCCAGAAGACCGACGACAAGAGAGCCTGCGAGCCCCAGAAGGGAGGACGCAAAGGCGGTCCCCATCCCGGCAAGCTGACCTTCAAGACCGCCCATCAGGCGCGAAAACACCTCTGTGCTGCTTTCATCTGCGCCGAGATTTAGCGACCGGATGGTATCGACGACACCCGGGATTGTCGTGGCGAGACCGTAGAACGTTCCCAAAAGTCCAAGGAAGATCAAAAGGTTAACGATATACCTGGTGATATCTCGGGCTTCATCCATCCGTGTGGCGACAGAATCCAGGATGGTGCGCGAGGACGAGGTGCTGATCTGCATCCGCGCGCCGCCACCGCGCAACAACGGTGCCAACGAGGCCATCAAGCGTGGCGCACGGACTGTGTTATGCCCAGGCCGTTCCTGCACGAAAGAGCCGATCCACGATACCGAAGAGGTCAGTTGCATCACCTGCCAGAAGCAGGCGAAAACCCCCAACACGAAGACCGCGAAAATCACGCCATTCAGATAAGGGTTCGCCAAAAACACCGGTGCGACGCTGGGATAGGCAAGGTAACTGCCGAAGCCCACCAGCCCCAGCACAATCAGCATCAAGAACACTTGCCGCACAGGTTGCGAAAACTGCGATGCGCTCGTCCGCTCGGACAGATCCATGAAAATAACCCTGTTTACCGCTCTTATTTTGCGGTGATCATAGGCTTAGCGGCCCACCATTCCAAGGTTTATGTGTCGCCTGTCAGCCCGCGAACCTTGCTGACCAAACAGTCCAGTTCGGCGTCATCCAGACCCATCGCCTGAAGCTGCGAGGTCGTGTTGTACAAATACTGGGTGTTTGGACCCCGCCCGCCCACTGCGTGCGAGATCACATCCGCCTGCTTATCAAGCGGCAGATCACGGCAATACTGCACGTGATCGGTGTCCACGATATAAGTGACCGCCTGTACCTCGCGCCCATCGATCAAGTGAACAGGACAGACAACTTCCAGATAGGCCGAGGACACCAATTCGCGGTCCCGCAAATAGGCCAGTGTTTGCTCGGCAATTTCTCCGGACACATGTAGCGCGACCCCATCGCAAAATGCGCCATCGATCTTGTCCAATGCGAGAACGAGGCCCGGATGCTCTGGCGTGCCGCGGTGATGGATCGACCACATGCAAAAGGATCGTTTGTAGCCGTGCAGCCGCCCGATCACCTGTGCGTCAACCTCGAAACCCGGCTCCCACATCAGTGATCCGTAGCCGAACACCCAAAACCCGTCGCGCTCCATGTCCGGCAAAATGTCGACTGCCATATCTCTGGTCCTTCCAAACTTGCCCCTGTAAACAGGACAAAGCATCTGGGTGAAAGGGAAATTATGCGCGGATTACTTGCTTTGGTTCTTGTCGCGGCTCTGGGTTGGGGCGGCTATTGGGTAATCGGTGCGCGTGCGCAGGACGACGCAGTTACAACCTGGCTGGAAGAGCGGCGCGCGGAAGGTTGGCAGGTCGAATATAGCGACCTGTCCGTGAAGGGGTTTCCCAACCGGTTCGATCTGACCATTTCGGATATTCTGCTGACCGACCCCGACACGGGCCTGTCCTGGGAGGCACCGTTTTTCCAGCTGTTTGCGCTCAGCTACAAACCGAACCATTTGATTGCCATCTGGCCCAACACGCAGCAGTTTTCAACGCCGGAACAAAAGCTCGACATAACGTCCGAAAAGATGACTGCCAGCCTCGTGATCAAACCCACGCAGACGCTTGAACTTGATCGGTTCAATTTGGTGGTGGAAGGTGCCAGCTTTGCCTCTAGCGAAGGGTGGACCACCGCATTTTCTACGCTCAATGCAGCCATCCGTGGGACCGAAGGCAAGACCAATACCTATGACCTTGCGATTAGTGCCGATGATTTCAAACCCGGGGAGCGCTGGCAGAAGATCGTGGACCGCGCGGGCACTCTGCCCGACGCATTAGACGCTGTTCGGCTGGACAGCGAAATCGCGCTGAGCCTGCCGATCGACATTCGGACGCTGGAAGACGCACGGCCCGATATCACCGCGGTTGAGATCAAAGAGGCACGCGCCGGATGGGGCAAGCTGGCCCTGCGCGCAGCAGGCAAGGTTGATGTGAACGAAAGTGGCACGCCCAACGGCAAGCTGGACGTAAATGCCCGCAACTGGCGCGACATGCTGGCCTTGGCCGTTGAGGCGGATGCGATCAATGCGGAGGCCGCGAAAGGGGTGGAGTTCGGACTTGGTCTTTTGGCGAATATCTCCGGCAATACCGACAGTCTGGATGCGCCGCTCAGCTTCAGTGGCGGGCGAAGTTTTCTGGGGCCAATTCCTATTGGAGCCGCACCAAACCTGTCGCTGCGCTAGCTAGCGACAATACGCGCCGG
The DNA here is from genome assembly GCA_964352105.1 of uncultured Rhodobacterales bacterium. Lineage (GTDB taxonomy): Bacteria > Pseudomonadota > Alphaproteobacteria > Rhodobacterales > Rhodobacteraceae > Litoreibacter. The sequence continues at coordinate 2,740 of CAYGQQ010000014.1, forward strand.
AGCGGTGCCGGGCCGTGTCAAAATGGAAATGGTCTTGGTGATAGCGGTCGGCCTCGGGACCCAAAACTGTCCCAAAGGTGCCGCAGGCCGCCTTGTGCATTTTCTCTAAAACGCGGCGATCCTTGCGATTTTTCCAGCCATTCAAAACGGTGATTGACGATCCGTCGTTAAGGTTAATCGCGGCGATATCAACCGCCCGGCCCTTCCCATGTTCCGAGATCTTAGCCCCTTTGCGGTTGTTCCGCGTCCGGCACGAGTAATGCGCCACGACACGCAGCGATTTGACGCCGCCGCCCCGATTGCCAATCGCGGGTTTCACACCATCACGCACCCAGGTTTTAAGCGCTCGCGCCGTATTGCAATCAATGGAAGCCGCTTGCGTCAGCGTCACGCCATCAACAGAGGTCACGCGCACGCCGTCGCGCAGCCCACATCCGGCAAGCTTGCCCGGAATGGGTGATATCTTTTCCCCTTTAATGGAGCCGTCCTGACAGACCGACCCTTGCGCACCCTGTGCCACACGGTTTTTGCGACCGTTGCCAAACAGGGCACCTAACCCGCGGCGCTTCTGTTCAGGTTCTATCTGCCGTTGCTGCGTTTGCGTTGTCTGACGGCGTACTGCGAATGGGCGGGCGCGTGGCCGGGGGGAGGACATTTCTTCCAGAACCGGCTCAAAGGTAATCGCGTTGTTTTGCGACACTTGCGTTGCCGTTTGGGGTGGTCCTACGTTTCGCCCCAGTGGCCGCAGGGAGCGGCGCGGGGCATAGGCTGACGGTGCCGAATTGACGATGGTTGCCCTATCAGGGCGGTCTGGAGTTTCAAATCTGGCCAAAGGCCGAACCGATTGATCAACCGCCGCAAAGGTCGCTGTCGCTGCCAAAACCCACACACAGATCGCCGTCAGGAGATATTTTGCTGGGGCGGCAATCGTCATGAGTTGGACCCACCACGCCCGAAATCAGGCGCAGCCGTGTCGTGTCCCGCCTCGATGATTCCGCGCCGGATCGCTCGCGTCCGGGTGAAGTAATCATGCAGGTGATCGCCGTCGCCTTTGCGAATGGCGCGCTGAAGGGCGAATAGTTCCTCGGTGAATCGCCCCAAAATCTCCAGCGTGGCGTCTTTGTTGGTCAGAAACACATCGCGCCACATCGTCGGATCGGAGGCCGCAATCCGCGTGAAATCGCGAAAGCCACCGGTGGAATATTTGATCACTTCGCTATCTGTCACGCGGCTGAGGTCATCGGCCACGCCGACCATCGTATAGGCGATCAAATGCGGTGTGTGGGAGGTCACGGCGAGTACCAGATCATGGTGATCGGGATCCATTTCCTCGACGTTTGAGCCCAGCGCAATCCAGAATTCCGTGAGCCGTTTGACCACGACGGCATCGGCATCAGGCTCTGGTGTCAGCAGAACCCATTTGTTGTCGAAAAGCGTCGCGAACCCTGACTCTGGCCCGGAATATTCGGTGCCCGCAATCGGGTGACCTGCCACGAAGTGCACATTTTCGGGCATATGCGGCATGACCGCGTCGATAACGGCGCGTTTGGTGGACCCTACATCGCTGACCACAGCCCCCGGTTTCAGATGCGCGCTGATCTCGGCCATAACCGGTGACATCGCGCCGATAGGCACGCATAAAACCACCAAATCAGCGTCACGTACACAATCAGCGGCTGTGTCATAGACATCGCAGAGCCCAATTCGGCGCGCTGTTTCGCGCGTCTCGGCGGTTTTTGCATAGCCTGCGATCTCCTTGGCGACACCGCCGCGCTTGATTGCGTGTGCCATAGAGGACGCGATCAGGCCAAGCCCGATCAAGGCCACTTTCTCAAAAACTACACTCATGTCTGCGCCCTTTTAAATGCGGCGATTTCCGTTGCGACGCGCTTGCACGCGGCCTCGTCCCCGATGGTGATCCGAAGGCAGTGCGGCAATCCATAACTTGCAACACGGCGCACGATCAAACCCTTTGATTTCAGATAGTTGTCACAAGCCTCGGCCTCCTGGGTATCTTTGAAATGCGCCAGGATGAAGTTGCAATAAGACGGATCAGACGGCACGCCGATCTTGTCCAGTTCTGCCGCAAGCCAACTGCGCATACGCGCGTTCTCGCGACGGCAGCGGGTGACATAGCCCGTGTCCCGCATCGCGGCTTCCGCGGCCAGAAGGGCGGGGCCGGACAGATTGAACGGTCCGCGAATGCGGTTCAATGTATCGATGATTTCCTGCGGACCGTAGCCCCAGCCAATCCGCAACCCGCCCAGCCCGTAAATTTTGGAGAAGGTCCGTGTCATGAAGACATTCTCCCGGCTGTCGACCAGCGAAACGCCCGCGTCGAAATCGTCGACATATTCCGCGTAAGCCCCATCGAGCACCAGCAGCGCTTGCGGCGGCAGACCGTCGGCGAGGCGAGCAACCTCCTCCGGCGAAATGAATGTTCCTGTCGGATTGTTCGGGTTCGCGATGAACACGAGCTTGGTATTCTCCGTACATGCCTCCAAAAGCGCGTCAACATCCGTGTGGCGGTGCTTTTCGGGGGCTACAACAGGCGTCGCACCTGCCGCGAGCGCAGAGATTTTGTACATCCCGAAGCCATGCTCGGTTTGCAGCACTTCATCGCCCGGCCCCGCATAGGCGTAGCACAGAAACGAAATGATCTCGTCGGAGCCTACGCCGCAGATAATCCGGTCCGGATCAAGCTCCTGAATCTCCCCGATAGCTTGACGAAGCTCAGCGTGGTCGGTGGACGGGTAGACATGCAAGTTTCCGGACGCTTGGCGGAATGCATCCGATGCGCGCGGGCTTGGACCAAACGGATTTTCGTTCGACGACAACTTGACTACATCGGCCACGCCATTCACATGCGCAGCACCGCCCTGATAGAGCGCGATGTCGAGAATGCCAGGTTGAGGCGTGATGGTCATTGCATAGGTTCCCAAGGAATTGTGAGGTCGTTCATATCGTCCCGCCCGGACGATGAAAAGGCGGCTCGCTCAGTAAAAACTCTGCGGGTCTATATCAATGCTCAGACGGATGCCATTTGGGATTTTCAGACCGCCCGTCCATTTCGCCAGCGCGGGTTGCAAAGCGACCCCTTTCGGGGCCTTGACCAGAAGCCTGACGCGGTGGCGACCACGGACACGCGCGATGGGGGCCGGGGCGGGGCCATAGACCTGCGCACCCACCGCGCGCAGCGGGCCATCGTTGCGGGCAAGGTGGTTGCCCAGATCAAATACCGGACCGACATCCGGGCCTGAAAGCACGATGCCGGCCATGCGCCCGTAAGGCGGCACGCCCGCATGGGCGCGCTCGGACGCTTCGGCCTTCCAGAACCCTTCCTCGTTGCCGGATAATATCGCGTGGATCACCGGGTGTTCCGGTTGAAACGTTTGCAAAAGGGCAAGCCCCGGTTTTTCTGCGCGCCCTGCCCGTCCTGCCACTTGCCGCATTAATTGAAACGTCCGTTCGGCCGCACGCAGGTCAGACCCTTGCAGGCCCAGATCAGCGTCGATCACGCCGACGAGGGTCAGCAGCGGGAAGTTGTGTCCCTTGGCCACCAGCTGCGTACCGATGATAATGTCGGCCTCCCCTGCTGCAATTGCTTCGATATGCGCCTTCAGCGCCCGCGCAGAGCCATAGAGATCGGAGGACAAGACCTCGATCCTGGCGTCAGGGAAGACCTCGCGCGCTTCTTCGGCCATACGCTCCACCCCTGGGCCGACGGGAGCCAGTTTGCCTTCCACCTCGCAGGAAGGACAGACGTTGGGCATCGGCTTGGTCTCTCCGCATTGGTGGCACATCAGGCGTTTCAGAAACCGGTGTTCCACCATCCGCGCGTCGCAGTGATCGCAACCGATTTGCGCCCCACAGGCCCGACAAAGCGTCACGGGCGCGTAGCCGCGGCGGTTCAGGAAAATCAGCGATTGCTCGCCTTTTTCCAGCCGCTCGGAGATTTGCCGCTGCAAGGTGGGCGAAATCCAACGCGACCCGGGCAGGTCTTCCACCCGCATATCAATTGCGCGCATTTCAGGCATCTGGGCCGCGCCAAACCGTGCCGTCAGCTCCACCTTTGTGTATTTTCCGGCCTCCGCATTGGCCCAGCTTTCCAAAGACGGCGTAGCTGAGGCCAGCACAACCTTTGCCCCGCAAAGCGAGGCGCGCAGAACGGCCATATCGCGGGCATTGTAGAGCACGCCATCTTCTTGCTTGTAGGAGCTGTCATGTTCCTCATCGACGACGATCAGCCCAAGGTTCTGGTAAGGTAGAAACAGCGCAGACCGCGCGCCGACGACAAGCTGCGCATTGCCTTCGCCCACCATTTTCCAGACGCGGCGTCGCTCTGTCATGGTCACGCCAGAGTGCCACTCGGCGGGTTTTGCTCCGAAGCGGGCCTCCACCCGGGTCAGAAACTCTGCCGTCAGCGCGATCTCCGGCAACAATACCAGAGCTTGCTGGCCGCGTTTGAGACAGGCCGCGACGGCTTCCAGATACACTTCGGTCTTTCCTGAGCCGGTGACGCCTTTGAGAAGCGTTGTGGCGTAGCCATCCTTGCCGCTTAGGCCGGCAACGGCGGTCAGTTGATCCTCTGTCAGGTCTTTGCTGGGCAGCTCGGGATTGAGCATCGGAAAAGGCGTATCGCGCGGCGTGTCATGTTCAAATACCGCGCCTTGCGTAACCAAACCTTTAACCACAGAGGCACCGACACCGGCCTGTTCGGCCAGCTCTCTAAGGGTAAATGCCAAACCGCCGAATTCCTCCAACACCGCCAGAACTTTTTCGCGCGCAGGTGTCATTCGGTCGGGGATGCCATCGCCCAGACGGTAGACCTTCTGCATCGAGGGCGGATTGCCCAACCCCGGAGAGCGCGTTGCCAGTCGCAGCATCGCCGTCATCGGCGTCAGCGTGTATGCGGCGGCTTTGCTCAGAAATTCGCGCATTTCATCGCGCATGGGTGCGACATCCAAAACGCGGGAAACGGAGCGGACTTTTGCTGGGTCCCAACCGCCCGCGCCCGGCCCCCAAATCACGCCGATGACTTTGCGCGGCCCCAACGGCACTTCTACGAAGGCCCCGATATGGCAGCCACCTTCTGGCGCTTTGTAGTCTAGCACCCGGTCCAGCGGTTGTGTTGTCAGCACGCCGACCAGGTCGCCTTGAGAAAAGTAGCTTTTGTCGCTCATAGGGGTTCCGACCGGGACGGGATTGCGCTAAAGCATCGCTCAACCCCGGCAACCCATCCAGAGAGGACCGACATGAAATTCTTCGTAGACACCGCAGAAATAGACGCCATCGCAGAGCTGAACGACCTAGGCATGGTGGACGGTGTGACGACCAACCCGTCATTGATCATGAAATCGGGCCGGGACATTCTGGAAGTCACGAAAGAGATTTGCGATCTGGTCGATGGCCCTGTTTCGGCAGAGGTTGTGTCGCTGGAAGCCGATGACATGATCGCCGAAGGTCGCAAACTTGCAAAAATCGCCGACAATATCGCGGTGAAAGTGCCGCTGACATGGGCCGGTCTGAAAACCTGCAAAACACTTTCGGATGAAGGCCACATGGTGAACGTGACGCTGTGCTTTTCCGCAAACCAAGCGCTGCTCGCCGCGAAGTCAGGCGCGACGTTCATCTCGCCCTTCATCGGACGTTTGGACGACATTAATATCGATGGCATGGAGCTGATCGCGGATATCCGGGACATTTACGACAATTACGGGTTCGAGACGCAAATCCTAGCTGCCTCTATCCGTACCGTAAACCACATCTCTGACGCCGCCAAGATCGGCGCTGATGTGATCACAGCACCTCCCGGTGTTATCAAGAAGCTCGCCGATCACCCGTTGACGGATGCCGGGCTTGCGGCGTTTATGAAGGACTGGGCCAAAACTGGTCAGAAAATCCTGTAATCAGGGTTTTCTCACCTTGGAGGCAGGCGCATGTGACCGCAAAACGGATCAATCAAAAACCTTCTCAAAAAGCGCATTCCCTTGATGAAATCCGCTATCTGATCCGCTATAGTTCGCAAAACTGCAGGAGACAGGCATGAGCGAGCAGGCTGACATGCTGGGTGCAATGCGCCAGAAAATAATGACTGATCCAGAAGTTGTTCTGGAAGATCAAGACCTTATGAAGGCGCTTATTCAGGCCAATGAGCGCGTGAAGGGTGGCAATATTGTCGATCTTCGTGGCATTGCTATGGAGCGTCTGGAAAGCCGCCTGGACCGTCTGGAGGATACGCACCGCTCGGTGATTGCAGCGGCGTATGAAAACCTCGCGGGCACGAACCTCATTCACAACGCTGTTTTGAAGGTTCTGGAGCCCACGGATTTCGCAACATTTCTGAATTTTATCGCAACGGAATTGCCCGGCGTTTTGCGGGTGACTTACCTGCGATTGATCTTGGAAAGCGCGGAAGAAGACAAATCTGTGGGGTTCGAGAACGCCCTTGGCATCGTGGAACCCGGTGTGATCGACCATTACATCACCGCCGGTCGCAATGTCGCGGTGCGCCCTGTGACCCTGCGCCAGGTCGCACCGGCCTCCGAAGATGTCTATGGGCCAGCCACACAATATATCCGCTCTGAGGCGCTTTTGAAACTTGATCTGGGTGAAGGCCGCCTGCCCGGAATGCTGGTGATGGGCTCCGAAGATCCACATCAGTTCAAACCCAACCAAGGCACAGATTTGCTGGCCTTTTTCGGCGGAACATTCGAGCGTGCGATCCGTCGCTGGCTGGCGTGAGCCTGCTTGCGCCCGCGCAACGTGATCAGCTGGAAAGCTGGCTGACCCACCTGAAATCCCTTGACGACGCTTCTGAGAACACGGTGACGGCGTACCGCAATGATCTGCTTGGGTTTCTAGGGTTTTTGACCAAGCATCATGGCGCGGCCAGCGGGCTTGGCGGACTTCGACGGGTCCAATCCACCGATATGCGGGCCTGGATGGCCCATGAGCGGCGGCGCGGCGTCAGCGCGCGCTCGCTGGCGCGGCAGCTCTCGTCGGTCAAAAGCTTCTACCGGTGGTTCGCCGAACGTGACGGGTTTGAACCCACCGCCATTCTGGCCACCCGCGCGCCCAAGTTTCAGAAGAAACTGCCACGACCGATGGCGAAGGACGCTGCTATCGCGATGATCGACAGTGTGTCGGCGCAAAACGAAGAAGGCTGGATCGCAGCGCGCGACGTGGCGGTGGTCACGCTTCTTTACGGCTGCGGCTTGCGCATCTCAGAAGCGCTCAGCCTAACGAAAAAAGACACGCCTCTGCCTGAGGTTCTGCGCATAACCGGCAAAGGCGGCAAGGAGCGCATCGTTCCGGTTTTGCCCGCGGTGCGCGATGCCGTTGACAGCTACCTTCGTCAGATGCCTTTTGAATTGGACGCTGAAGACACGCTGTTTCGCGGCGCGCGCGGTGCTGCATTGAACCCGCGCATGATCCAGAAGGTAATGGAACGCGCCCGCGCGCAACTTGGTCTGCCTGCAACTGCGACGCCGCATGCGATGCGCCACTCCTTCGCGACGCATCTTTTGGAAGCGGGCGGGGACTTGCGTGCCATTCAGGAGCTTTTGGGCCATGCGTCCCTGTCGACAACCCAAGCCTATACGGCGGTGGATACGGCGCGTTTGATGGAGGTTTATGACCGCGCCCATCCACGCGGGCAAAACACTTAAAGCCGCGCCCCCTCAGGATCGGCGCATCCACTAATTTCACGCAATTGTGTAAAAATGTTGGGCGCTTGTGGTCCAGGATTTGTGCAACTCTTGCCCGAACGTCTCCAAAACTCAGGAAGTAACTATGACATTCAAGACCGCTCTCGCCGCCTCGCTCCTTCTCGGGGCCTTTTCAACGTCAACCGCACTTGCCGCAGATTGCAAAGTGGACGTTGAAGACCCGTTTGATTTGGAGGCCGCAGGTGTTGTGGCACTCTATGACTGTCTGAAAGATAAGATGGTCGAAGGCTACACGAAGGGCGACAACGCGGTTGCCGCTGAATACCGCAGCTGGGCCGTTACATCGACCCGCCCTGCCGTTGCAGGTGCGCATTCCAACCGGTTTTTGCAGACCTTCGCCAATGACATCGCCGCCGAGAAATATCTGAAGTTTGAAGAAGAAGGCGTCGTGATGCCTGTGGGCTCTGTGCTCGCCAAAGAGAGCTTTGGGATCAACAAAAAGAAGAGCATCGGTCGTCTGGGTGCCCTGTTCATCATGACCAAGGTCGAGGCCGGTGGCGCGCCTGAAACGGCCGACTGGGTTTACTCCGCGGTGCAGCCAAACGGCAAGCCGATGAAGATCAAACAAAGCTTCTGCCATAATTGCCATGTCAGCTGGGAAGATCAGGACATGCTGGCCTACCCGCTGGAAGAGGTTCGTCTGTCCAACTAGTCAATGAATACTTGAGTATCTCCAAGCCCGGGACCTCGCGCCCGGGCTTTTTCTTTGCCTTTCTGGCGCGCATCGTTCAATAGGATGCGATGACTATTCGCCTGAAAGCCCTCTTCGTTCATCTGCTCACTGCAACGGGTGCCGTCTTCGCAATGCTCGCAATGCTGGCAGCGGTAGACGGCAAATGGGCGTTGATGTTTTTGTGGCTTGTCGTGGCATTCTTTGTCGACGGTATCGACGGGCCTTTGGCGCGCAAATATGACGTCAAAAGCAACGCGCCCGCCTTTGACGGTGTGTTGCTGGATTTGATCATCGACTATCTGACATATGTGTTTATCCCCGCTTTTGCGTTGTTCAAATCGGGGCTCTTTGAGGGCTGGACAGGGTGGTTCGTGATCATCGTGATCACCTTTACCTCCGCCATGTATTTCTGCGACACACGCATGAAAACAAAAGATAATTCCTTCTCCGGCTTCCCCGGATGCTGGAATATGGTTGCTATTGTCGTCTTCGCTTTGGAGCCCAATTTCTGGGTTATTCTGGCGTTGATTTCCGCATTGGCGGTCGCGATGTTCTTGCCGTTGAAATTCGTCCATCCCGTCAGAACGGAGCGTTGGCGCAACATCACATTGCCGATGGCGCTGGCTTGGACGTTCTTTGCAGGCTGGGCCGCATGGGTCGATTTCCACCCGCAAAGCTGGGCGCATTGGGGGCTGATTGTGACCTCCATCTACCTGACATTCGCAGGCATCGCACAGCAGATTGTCCCAGCGAAAGAGGCTTAGATCAGAAGCTGCGCCGCGCCTTCAAGCTTTAGCAGAGCGACCTTTGCCTCAACACCACCGCGACCTGAGAACCCACCCAATCCAGTGGCGGCTAGCACTCTGTGACAGGGGATCAAAACAGGTATCGGGTTGCCGCCGCAGCCCTGCCCCACGGCTTGGGCAGGCACACCCAAGGCAGACGCGATATCGCCATAGGTCAGCGTCTCGCCATAAGGTATCGATGAAATTGCGTCACATATGTCGCGTTGAAACGCGCTGCCTTTCACCTCCAGCGGCAGGTCAAATTTGGTGAGTTTGCCGTCGAAATAGGCGCCAAGCTGGCGGGCGGCTTCGCGCAGCAGGGCTGTGTCATCCGCTGCCGATCCGCCCCAATCCAGCGAGGTGATCACCTCGCCCGTTTGTAAGATTGTGAGCGCCCCAACGGTTGAGGGGACCGTCAATCGCTTCATGCGGGGCCGAACCTGCGATGCTCCACCGTGACGGTGCCATCCGCGTCGCTGCGCACGATATGCAGATCGCCGTATTCCAGAGGTGGCGGGCCGGGCAGTTCCAGATCTTCCCAGATCCTACGAATGTTGTTCTTGTTGCCAACCCAGATCGCCGCCTTGCCTTCGGTTTCGCGAATGAGTCGGGTGGTTGGGCGTTCTTGGGCGCGGCGAGAGATGCGAAGCCCGCGCGCCTCAGACAGCGGGGCTGCCGTGTCCAGATTGCGTTGAATGCTCGGGCTGAAGATGAAATCCAATGGTGCGCCGTCCAGCGCGGTGACAAGATCACGCGATCTTAGTTCGCCCTTTTCGCTCAGGTTTTCTTTCAACCGATCGCTATGGCGCACGACATAGAGTGTCGAATTGGGTCGAAGTGCCATCGGGCCCGGGCGGCTACAAGCGGCCAGAAGGCCCCCAAACGCAATCGTTAATAGCTGACGTCTGTTCATCATATCCCCACTCTGTTTTCCAAACGCTAACGTGGCGTGGGGATATGACGCAAGGTCTTAGCTCAGCGCGCTGTCACACCGACCGCAAACGCCGGGATGCGCATGCGTTCCGACGTCTGGCAGAATTTTCCAGCACCGCTGGCATTTCTCGCCTTCGGCTTTTGCGAAGACGACCGAAATCCCCGCAGCGTCTTCCAGAGCAAAGGCCGTTGCGGCCGCTTTAGCTGTCGAAATCTTGATGCCGGACGTGATGCAAAGATCCGCGAAGTCTACTGTTTCGAGCACGTCTGCCACGTCCTGCGAGACATAGACCGTGGGTGCCCCCTCTAGGGAGGAGCCGATCACTTTGTTGGTGCGCTCCACCTCCAAAGCCCCCGTGACAACCCGGCGCACTTTGCGCACCGTCGCCCATTTTGCCGCCAACGCATCGTCGCGCCAATCGCTTGGCGTCTCCGGAATGTCCTGCAAATGCACTGAGGAGCCGTCCTCGGGGAACCGTTCCAACCAGACCTCTTCCATGGTGAACACCAGTACCGGGGCAAGCCATGTCGTTAGGCGATGATAAAGGATATCAAGGACAGTCCGCGCCGCTTTGCGCCGCACCGTATCGCCATCGCAATACAGAACATCCTTGCGGATATCGAAGTAGAACGCGGAGAGCTCCACAGTTGCGAAGGTGAAGATCGATTGAAACACGCCTTGGAAGTCGTATTTTGTGTAGCCCTCGCGCACGGTCTGATCCAGTTCAGCCAAGCGGTGCAGAACCCAGCGTTCCAGTTCCGGCATATCGGCGGGCTCAATCCGGTCGGCCTCGCTGAAACCGTGCAATGACCCCAGCATGAACCGCATTGTGTTGCGCAACCGGCGGTAGCTGTCAGCCACACCCTTGAGGATTTCCGGCCCGATCCGAAGGTCCGCCGTATAGTCGGACTGTGCAACCCAGAGGCGCAGGATATCCGCCCCATATTGCTGGATCACTTTCTCGGGCGCGACGGTGTTGCCAATGGATTTGGACATCTTCATGCCCTTCTCATCGAGCGTGAACCCGTGGGTCAGAACACCACGGTAAGGCGCGTGGCCTTGGGTGCCGCAGCTTTGCAGAAGCGAGGAATGGAACCAGCCGCGATGCTGGTCGGTGCCTTCCAGGTACAAATCCGCCATCCCATCCTCGGACCCGTCCTCCCGGTCGCGCAAGGTAAACGCATGAGTGGAGCCGGAATCGAACCAGACATCGAGGATATCCATGACCTGATCATAGTCGTCCGGGTCAACGGAATTGCCCAGGAAACGCTCCTTCGCGCCGTCCTTGTACCAGGCGTCCGCGCCCTCCGTCTCAAAGGCCTCCAAAACACGTGCATTGACGTCTTCATTGCGCAAAAGGAAGTCCTCATCCGTGGGCAATGCGCCTTTCTTGGTAAAGCATGTCAGCGGCACACCCCAGGCACGTTGGCGCGACAAGACCCAATCAGGGCGCGCTTCGATCATCGAATGCAGACGGTTGCGCCCGGTCTGAGGTGTCCATTTGACGTTGTCGATCTCGGTCAGGGCGCGCTCGCGGATGGTCTTGCCGTGCTGGTCCTGACCGTCGCCCACAGGCTTGTCGATGGCGGCAAACCATTGCGGCGTGTTGCGGTAGATCACCGGCGCTTTGGACCGCCACGAATGTGGGTAGCTGTGCTTGATCTTACCACGCGCCAGAAGTCCGCCCAGTTCGACCAGCTTGTCGATGACAGCGGCGTTGGCGTTGCCCTCTTTGCCGTTGGGCTTCAGGATCGCCTTGCCGCCAAAGAACGGCAGATCATCGCGGAACCGCCCGTCTTCCATGACGTTATAGGTGATCACTTGCTCCAGCATGCCCAGATCGCGGTAAAGCTCGAACTCCTCCATCCCATGAGACGGCGCACAATGAACAAAGCCTGTGCCTTCCTCATCAGAGACGAAATCACCATGGCGGAAATCCCGAAGGTCGTCCCATTCGCCGTTGCCACCCTCGGCCCCTGCCAGTGGATGGGACAGCGCCATCGCCTCCAGTTCGGCCGTGGTGACGTCACGCACGCGTTGCCATTGGCCCTCTTCCAGTCGAGCACGGGTCATGACATCCGACGCTCGCGTGTCGGCGAGCAGGTATTTGTCGCCCACCGAGACCCAGCTTTCCTCAGGCGTATCCGTTACTTCGTAGAGTCCATAGGCGATGTCGCGCCCAAATGTGACCGCCTTGTTGGACGGGATGGTCCATGGTGTCGTGGTCCAGATTACGACAAACACGTTGCCATCTAGCGCTAGCTCTAGAGCGTTTGCACCAGCATCGGTGACAACCCCATTTTCATGAGAAGCTGCGAGTTTGCCACCAGCAACGTAGTTGTATGGATCCGCCACCTTGAACTTCACCCAGATCGTGAAGCTGTCCTTTTCGTGGTATTCGACCTCGGCCTCCGCCAGCGCGGTTTGCTCCACTGGTGACCACATCACGGGCTTTGAGCCTTGATACAAAGTCCCCGTCATCAGGAATTTCTGGAATTCTTCGGCGATCACCCGCTCCGAATGAAAATCCATCGTCAGGTAGGGGTTTTCCCAATTGCCGGTGATCCCGAGGCGCTTGAATTCTTCGCGCTGGATATCGACCCAGCCATCGGCAAATTCGCGGCATTCCTGACGAAATTCCACGACGTCCACGGCATCCTTGTCACGCCCCTTGGCGCGGTATTTCTCTTCGATCTTCCACTCAATCGGCAGCCCGTGACAGTCCCAACCGGGGATATAGCGCGCATCGCAGCCCATCATCTGCTGGCTGCGCACGACCATATCCTTGAGGATCTTGTTCAGCGCGTGGCCGATATGCAAATTGCCGTTCGCATAGGGAGGGCCATCATGCAGCGTAAACGGCGTGCGGCCTTCCTTCGCGCGCAGCTTGTCGTAGATGCCGATCTCTTCCCAACGTGCCAGCCAGTCAGGTTCCCGCTTTGGCAGGCCACCGCGCATCGGAAAATCGGTCTGCGGCAGGTTCAAAGTGTCTTTGTAGCTTGGTGTCTCGGTGGTCTCGGCGCACATGTCAGGCGTCCTTATTGTCGTCTTTTGGGATATGTCGAAAGGGGCGGTGCGAGCGGCTCAAACACCTTTGCCCGGCGTCTCATGGGATCAGAGCGCCGGGGAAGTAATTCGAATGGATATGACAAATGATCTGTCCATGCGGCGAGCTATACAAGCCCCCCAACAGACAGTCCAGTGCGTTCCGCCCGCGAGGAGGCGGCAAATAAAGCATCATGCGGCGCGGCACGCGCCTCCACCGGATTAGGACCCGGTTGGGAACAGCCCGACCAAAGCCCGTTTGACGAGGCCCGTGACGGAGGGTTTACGCTCCACAAGGAATGGGACCGGGCGGCACACATCCATAGCGGCCACGCCAACCCGCGCGGTCAAGGCTCCGTTGATGATGCCCTCGCCAAAGCGGCGCGAGATTTTGGACATGATCCCGCCCCCCGCGACAGAACCAATCAGATCGTCACCAACCGCAACCGCGCCTGTAGCCACCAGATGGGTCAGTACCTCTCGGGTGAGCCGCCAACTGCCCAAAGTGCCGGAGCGCCCGCCATAAATCTCCGCAATTCGGCGGATCATGCGCAGGTTCGCGGTCAGCGCCGCTATCAGGTCCGCCAGCGCGATGGGCACAATTGTGGTCACGGTTGCGACCTGGCGCGCAGCGGCCTCGATCTCCAGAATTGCAGCCTTGTCCAGCGGGGAAATTAGGTTGCGCTCTGCCAGTGCCAACACGCCTTCCGCGTCAAACTGATCAGGCAGTTGCGATTTGGTCTTTGTGCGGGCGTCTGCAAGCTCGGGCCGGTTTGCGTATAGTTGCATGACCTTGGCGGCGACTTGTTTTGCAGGCTCAAGCGCCCGGTCGGCCAGTGCTTTGTCGGCGGCGTATCGCATCTTGTCCATGCGTTTCAGGCGGCCCAGCGCCATCAATTCACGTCCCGCAAGCAACACCAGGAACGCCAAGACCAACCCGATCAGACCGGTGGCTGTCCAGCCCAAAAAAGGGTTGCGCGCCATCAAGCCTGTCGCGAAATCCCATGCAGCAATGGAGGCTGCAAAGCCCACCAGCGCCAGCAATGCCGACCAGAAAAAGCGCACCAGCAAAGATGGCTTTCGCGCCGCGATCGCCGCGATGGAGCGCATGGCGCGTCCTTCAGCCCCGCCACCTGAAAAGCCGGTGTCCAGATCAGGCACAGGGGGCGCATTGGCGGGTGTCACATCGGGCAGGTTCGCCGCGTCCTTTACGCCAGCTTTGGCCTTGGGTTTGGCTTTTACGGCTTTCGGTTCCAGATCGATCAGGACTGGGCGCGCCGACATCTTTGGGGTTTTCGTCATCTCAGGCGATCTCCGATCAAAAACTCCGCGGCACGGTCCAGCCGGATATGAGGCAGGCCCCCTTTTGTTGCCCCGGCAAGCTGGGCAGGTGCGAAATTCATTATGGAATAGTCGCGGTCCAGCCAATCCGCTTTGCCTTCCCGCGCAGGGGCCAGCAACTCCATCGGGTCGTCGGGCAGCTCACCGGGATAAAGTGCGGCCTGCTTGCCCGTCTCCAGAAGTCGCCCGCGCACCACGTCCAGTGTTTCGCCATCATGATCGACACTTTGCTCAACGGTGGCGCGTAAGGACGCCAGCGACATCGCCATTGTGCTTGCCCCGGCAAAATCCGCCCGGTCTTTGGCATCGCGCAGAAGGGCTTGCATGAACCCGGTCAATTGCGGGTGTTGGGTGTGGTGCAAATGGTCAGCCTTGGTCGCCGCAAACAGGATCTTTTCGACACGGCGGCCCAGAAAAATCGAGGCGAGCCAACTGTTCTGACCCGGACGAAACGCGCTGAGGATGTCCTTCAAGACAACGCGCAAGTCTTCAACAGCCTGCGGGCCCGCGTGTATGGCCCCCAACGCGTCGACCAGCACAATCTGGCGGTCAATGCGCGCGAAATGATCGCGGAAGAACGGCTTCACGATCTTGGATTTGTAGGCCTCGAACCGACGCTCAAACTCCCGGTAAAGGCTGCCGCGCGGGGCGGAGCCTTCAAGCGACAGCGGCGCGAATGTCAAAACCGGGGAGCCTTCCAGATCGCCCGGCAACAGGAACCGCCCGGGGGTGCAATCGCTGAACCCTTCTGCCCGGATCGCCTTGAGGTAAGCGGTAAATTCACCCGCCAGATCTTGGGCCACCGGCTCATCGAGTTTGGATTTCTCATCCGTGCTGCCATGCAGCTTCAGATAGCCCTTAGCCTCAGGTCGGTTCTTGGCACGCGCCAAGCTTTCTTCCGACCAATCCGCATAGGATTTCTCCAGAAGACCCACATCCAGCAGCCATTCGCCGGGATAATCAACGATATCCAGATGCACAGTGCGCGGCCCCGACAGGCTGCCCAAAAGCCCTGTGGGTTGGACGCGCAATGACAAGCGCAGCTCTGAAATCGAACGGGTTGAATTGGGCCATGCCGGTTCTGTCCCTGTCAGCGCCGCAAGGTGGTTTTCATAGTCAAACCGCGGCACCGTATCATCGGGTTGCGGTTGCAGATACGCCGTCTGAATACCGCCGGAACTGGCGGCTTGCAGTTGCACCATACGTTCGCGGTTCATCAAATTCGCCAGCAGAGAGGTGATAAAAACAGTCTTACCCGACCGGCTGAGCCCGGTGACACCCAAACGGATCGTGGGCTCAAAAACGCCTGTCACGGACTGCCCTGCCGATTCTATCGTTCGGCCAATTCCATCGAAAATATCGTATAAGATCAAACTGGTCCCCTGCTCTGTCTGCCTTACATAAGAGCGCCTTGTGACGATTGGTAGTCTCTTGGCATGGGCGCTTGCAAAGGTTATGCGGGGAAAATGCCCCGTTTTGCACTCAAAATTGAATATAACGGCCAGCCCTTTGCGGGTTGGCAGCGACAGGATGGCCCCGCCTCGGTGCAGGGCTGCGTTGAAGATGCGCTGCGCATGCTGGAGGCAGATCACCCCGGCATCGCAGCGGCGGGGCGCACTGATGCGGGGGTGCATGCGACCGCGCAGGTGGCCCATTGCGACTTGACGCAAGCCTGGGATCCGTTTCGGCTGTCTGAGGCGCTGAATTACCACCTTAAACCGCACCCGATCGCCATTCTGGACGCCGCCGAAGTGACAGATGATTGGCATGCGCGGTTCGATGCGACGGAGCGGCGCTACCTGTTTCGCCTTGTTGCGCGGCGCGCACCTGTGACCCATGAGGCGGGGCTGGTTTGGCAGATCAAGCACCCGCTGGATGCAGATGCGATGCGCGCCGGGGCCGCGCATTTGCTGGGTCAACACGATTTCACGACGTTTCGCTCAACCATGTGTCAGGCCAAATCGCCCGTTAAAACGCTTGATGCCCTTGAGATTGAGGAGGTTTCCGCGCCCTACCAGACGGAATACCGCTTCCGCCTGCGCGCGCGGTCGTTTCTGCACAATCAAGTCCGCAGTTTCGTGGGCACGCTGGAACGTGTTGGGGCGGGGGCCTGGAGCCCGGACAATGTGCGCGACGTGCTGGAGGCAAAGGACCGCTCGAAATGTGGGCCGGTCTGCCCGCCGGGCGGGTTGTATCTGGCCGGGGTCGGCTATCCCCAAGACCCGTTTGTCCCGCAATGATGGACGGGTTTGATCCGCGCTGGCGAGACCCGGTTGACTACATTTTGGGGATCACCAAGGATATCTGGGAAGATCGCGGCATCGACACGCTGTTGCGGTATTATGGTGAGGATCTGGTCGTGCGCTCCCCGGCCTCCGTCGTTCAAGGCAACAGGGGTATCATCGCCGCAACGCTGGCAACTTTGGCAGAATTCCCGGACCGACAGCTCTTTGGCGAGGACGTTATCTGGACGCAGGTGCCTGATGCGCCAACCTTCAGTTTTCTGTCGTCCCATCGTCTGCTCTGCACCGCGACCCATACCGGCTTCGGTGCATATGGTGCACCAACGGGCCGTAAACTGCGCTACCGGATCCTTGCGGACTGCTTTTGTACGCAGAACGCTGTCAAGGATGAATGGCTGATCCGCGACCAATCCGCAATCGTCCGGCAAATGGGGTTAGACCCGAAGGACTGGACGCGGGGGCTGATCGCGCAAGAAGGGGGACCTGACGCTTGCATAAAACCCTTTACGCCCGGGCAGGACATCGCCGGACCTTACCTTGGGCGCGGCAATGGATCAGACTGGAGCGCGCGGCTTTGCGATATCCTGCGATCTGTGATGGATGCAGAATTTTCCGTAATTCCAAAGACATATGACCGCGCGGCGGAGCTGCACTACTACGGTGCATCCTCAGGATCAGGCCACTTATTTGCGGATAGGTTCTGGCTGGGACTTCGCGCTGCGTTTCCGTCGGCGAAATTCGAAATTCATCATTCTATGGGACAAGAAGGCGGCTGCCTGTCACCGCGCGCGGCGGTTCGTTGGTCGCTGACCGGGCCACATTCCGGCGATGGACCTTTCGGCCCACCCACCGGTGTGGAGGTACATATTATGGGGATAACCCATGTCGAGTTCGGTCCATTTGGGGTCCGACGGGAATGGACGCTTATCGACGAGACAGCGGTTTGGAAGCAGATATTGCTGCAAACGGGGTAAATAAGGCTTTTGCGGCGGTTAGTTCGCTATTTTCTCCTGATTATATCCGTTAATCTGTTGCCTGACCCGGTCACGCTCAAGCGCATCGGTTCGACATCCAGCGACATATCTTTGCAGCAGGCCAATATAGAAATTGATCTCGTCCTGACGGGATGAAATGCGCCCAAGTCTCTGTTCAATCGCGCGATGATTTCGGTCAATATCATGCGCCGGCGCCGCCTGACTGAACGCAACCACATCAAAAAGCGGGGTCACGATATCGCGCAATACTTCGACCGCGATTTTTTCGCGCATGGAGGCGCTTTCAATGGCCATCGCCCGGTCAAATTTGAAGGCGGACTTGATCGCCCCGATGTAATGCCGAAACCGCATCATGATCGCTTCGGCGCCATCTTCAAGCCGGGTCACCAGAATGCGCAGCCCAGAGATGATCACGCTGTTTGTCGAGACCTCGAAATCAGGCATAGAAATCAGTCGGTCATTGCTTCTGACACTGGTCAGCGCCGATTGGACCTTGCTGGCAAGATCAACCGAAAAGACATCTTCGATCAATTGACCCGCTTTGAACGAGTAGCGGTTGCGCAGGTCCGTCATAATCAACTCTACCGAGGTGACTTTTACCACGCCGGTCGTGCCACGCATTAGGTGGATGACAAATGTATCTTTGTCACCGCCATCCGAATTTTCTTTTGCAAGCTCAATGCTGGACATAAAGACCCCAACTCTCCCCAGTTTTTACACATCCCGCTAGGCCAAGAATAAAGAGATGAGAATGTTAACAAATCGTTTAATTTTCCGGGAAACGAAAAATTTCTGGAAAATGCTGCTAAATAAAACAATAATTTGGAGTATTGTCCCGCCTCAATTTTTAGCCAATTTTTAACAAGGCCATTTCGTGTTTGAAACTTCTCCTGTTGAGTCCAGCAATTTTATCATCGGTATCGGCTCTTCAGCTGGTGGTTTGGAAGCAATTCGCGAGTTAGCAACGAATTTGCCGACCGATATCGGCTGTGCCTACGTGATTGTTCAGCACATGTCGCCTCAGCACAAAAGCCTGATGACAAACCTAATCGCCAGCGAAACCGAGCTTGACGTCATTGATATTGCTGACGGGATGCTGCCTGAACCAAATGTGATTTATGTAACCCCCCCGCGCGCCGATGTTATCATTAAGAAAGGGAAGTTACATCTTGTTGAACCCAGCTTGCATGTCGGCAAGCCGAAACCCTCTGTTGACCGGTTTCTCAAAAGCCTGGCGGAGGAAAGGGGGGAACGGTCGATGGCGATCATTCTGTCGGGGACAGGATCAGATGGTGCTTACGGGGTGCAGGCCATTCGTGAGGCTGGCGGTATCACGATCGCGCAAGATGATGTGTCGGCGAAATATGACGGAATGTCAAACGCAGCGATTGAAACCGGCTGTATCGATCTGGTGTTGCGGCCAAGCCAAATCGGCACGCATCTGAAAAAAATCCTGTCCTCCCCCGGCACCTTGGACAAGCTGAAGGAAAGCAGCGAGGTCACGACGCCGATCACGGGTATTTTGCAGATCGTTCTGGCGCGGACCCGCGTGGATTTCCGCGAATACAAACAAACCACGGTTCAGCGGCGGATCGAACGTCGCATGACAGCATTGGGCATTCAGACAATCGAAGAATACATGTCCCATTGCCGCAACAACCCCCCCGAGGTTGATGCGCTATTCAAAGACCTTCTGATATCGGTGACGCGGTTCTTCCGTGACCGCGAGGAATTTGAACAGCTACGTGCGCCTATTGAAACGTTGGTGGAGGAACGCAAAGATCAACCATTGCGTATCTGGGTTGCAGGATGCGCCACCGGTGAGGAAGTGTATTCAATTGCGATTATGATTGCAGAGGCGATGGGCGGCCCTGCCGAATTGCTGCGATCAAAGACGCAAATCTTTGCCACCGACATTGATCGCGCCGCCCTAGATGCTGCGCGGCGTGGGCAATATTCCCAAGGGGCACTGTTTGATGTGCCCTCTGAACTTGTGTCGAAATACTTCATCCAGAAATCAGATGGTGTCGGCGTTATCGACGCACTTCGATCTGCCATTCTGTTTTCAGACCATAACCTGTGCCAAGACCCACCCTTCCTGAACATGGATCTGATTTGTTGCCGTAACCTGTTGATTTATTTCGGACCAAAGCTGCAATCAAGGGTCCTTTCACGCCTGCACTACGCGATGAAATCGCACGCGTACCTGTTTCTAGGCACTGCCGAAAGCGTTGCCGGGTCTGATCAGTTATTTGTCCCAATCAACGAGCGGGCGCATATTTTCAAACGCAGATTGCTACAAAAGAAAGACCGCTACGAGCCGAACTCCTTGACCAGCGCTTGGTCGCAGCCGCGCCTGCAACTGCCGAACACCGCCAAAGCCCAAAACACGCAGGACGCGACTGAGCGGATGTTGTTTGACGCCTTGGCAAGATCGCTTGGCGACAACTCTGTCTTGGTGTCCGCAGACCATTCGTTTTTGCGGGTCTATGGTGACCTGGGCCCTTTTGTCGACTTTTCAGAAGGCTCCTCTTTGAACCTGCAACTCAGCCTTCTGAAATCGCCTTACAGGGAAGAAGCGCGATCGCTTGTGACCTTGGCGCTGAAACATGACAGGCGGCGCGTTGGGATCCGCCACATCACCAATTCCGAGACCAAAGACGTCGTGCGGCTGGAAGCGATGCCGGTGATCGCGCCAAAAATCGAAGAAAAGCTGGCGCTGCTGATTATTAACAAGTGGACGGCAGAGGAATATGAAGCGCTGAATGCCGGGGGCCAGCCCGATAGCAACGCCGAGGTGATCACGGATCACCACCTGCGCGAGCTGGACAATGAGCTGGCCTCGACCCGCGAAGCGTTGCAGCAAACCATCGAAGAGCTGGAGACCTCAAACGAAGAGCTGCAAGCCCTCAACGAAGAATTGCAATCGACCAATGAAGAGCTGCAAGCCACCAACGAAGAGCTTGAAACCTCCAACGAAGAGCTGCAATCGACCAATGAAGAACTGATCACGGTCAACGAAGAATTGCAGGTCAATTCGTCCGAGCTGACAGCGTTGAACGCAGAACTTGGATCGATCTTGGGCAACGTTCCGATCCCGCTTATGGTGTTGGACAATGCGTTGCAGATCTCGCGGGCGAGCCGGGCTGCACTGGAATTATTCTCCATTCCGCAACCACTTACCAATCCGCATCTCAGCCAGATAAACCTGCCTGATGGCTTCCCGAGGCTGGTCGATATCTGCTCCCAAGCGCTCCAGAAAGGCGAACCGGTTATCACCGACTTCACCTCACTTGGCGTGACCTACACGATGCAATGCGCGCCCTTTACCGGCAATTCCGGCCAGTTGATCGGCACAACAATCGTGTTGTTCCGCAACCCGGCAATGCAGTCGATCAGCAACGAGTTCACGCAAGTGCTCGACCATGCGCCTGTCCATCTAATACGCTATGATAATAAGGGGGAGATTGCGCGGATTAGCGCAGAAACCGCGAATGCAGTTGGATTGTCACCGGACGAGGCAATCGGCAAGAACATCGAAGAAATCATGTCTTTGAGTATGCAAAACAGCGAGTTGAATGACCTTGAAAACATCCTGAGAAAGGGCACGCGGTCAGGCGTTATCGGTCTGTATGCGCCGTCACGAACCACACCGACATGGGTTTCGGCGAACAGGTTTGAGTTCAGGGACATGAACATTGATCAGACGTTTAACGTCATCGTGGGCACAGATATTTCACAACTGACCGAAAGCGAACGTAATCTCCAGCAAACCAACAAATCGCTGCAACTTATCCAGAAGATGTCCCGGATCGGTCATTGGCGGCTCGACGTGATCACCAGCGAGGTGTTCTGGTCGGACATGGTTTTTGATATCCATGGGCTAGACCGCAAGAACTACAAACCAGAACTTGTCAGCGCAATCGACGCGTATCATCCCGAAGACCGGGATATGGTTACTGAGATCGTCACGAACGGTATGAAAGACGGCAAAGGCTGGTCCTTCAGAGCACGGATTGTCCAGCCAACTGGCGATGTTATCTGGGTCGAGTCCCTTGCCGATGTTTACAAAGATCGCGGCGGCACGGTGACCACGATTGTAGGCTCATTCCGCGACATTACGCCCGAAAAACTGATCGAAACCCGGTTCACCCAGATCGAGACGCTTCGGACGCAGAAAAACAACAGCTTCTTCAGCTTTGACACGCTCAGCAACCGTGCCTACTGGAGCCCAAACACGTGGGGACTGCTTGGTCTGCAAAGCGGAGCGCCAAGCGGATTTGAAACGGTTTTGAAGATGGTCCACCATGATGATCAGAAGGCCTTTGCGAAGGTGCACAATGACCTCATGAAATTCGGGATGCCGCTCAAAGGCAGATATCGGATCCAATGTCCGGGACGAGATGAACAGATCATCTCATTTGATGCTCAGGCAAATAAGGACCGCAACGGTCGTGTAACGGACTATTTCGGGACCTTCACGATTGAAGATCAGGTAGACCCGCCGGGTCACTGACGAAAACTTGACGGGCGCAAGGTGAAGTTTGCCGTTAAGGTGCCCGCAAGACGAATTTCAGGACGATCAATGCGACACCTCTTCCTGCTTGCTGCACTGATGATGTGTACGGGCGTATCCGCACAAACCGGCACGGCAGCGATGGCCTGTCAGGAACAAATTCCCTGTCAACTGGGGGAACGGTCTTACCACCTGAAAGCGCCTGATGATTGGGATGGGATTACCCCCCTGCCCGTCATGCTGCATTTCCATGGCTGGGGTCGGCAAGGCACATTGATCGTCAAGCATGGTCGTATTTCAGGTGCCACCCGCAAGCGCGGCGTGTTGCTTCTGGCCCCGAACGGGCGGGGAAAAACCTGGGACTTTTGGGACAGCGACAGCGCAGATACCGATTTTGCCTGGGAGGTCATCGAGGATGCGGCAAAAAGATTTCCCATCGATCGGTCGAAGATTTTTGTGTCGGGATATTCCTATGGCTCGGCAATGGCGTGGCGGATGGTCTGCGAGCGCGGCGAGGGTATTCACGCGCTTTTGGCGGTCTCCGGCACATTGCGGCAATCAGAAACCTGTGTGACTGCGCCTGCAAATGTCCGTCATGTGCATGGAACGTCTGACACAGTCATGGATTTTCCCTTTGGACCCGGAAGGGATGAAACTTTCCCGGTCCGGCTCTGGCGCGATCATAAGTCCTGCGCATCCTCGGTTGATCTTGGGCACTACAACACAACCGAAAAGGATCGGTTCCAGCGCACCGAATGGTCTTGCGAAGATGGCGGCAAGGTCACGCTTGACGTGCATCCGCGCGGCCATTTCATCCCAAAAGGATGGTTTGCCCATCAGCTTGATGAGCTGCTGGCGGACCCTAGTTCTTAAGCTTGTAGCCGGTTTTGAAAATCCAGCCGATGACCGCGAGGCAAAGAAGTGTGAAGCCAGTGATGGCCAGAAGGCTGACCATGATCGGTACGTCCGAAACCCCGAAAAACGCCCAGCGAAAGCCAGAAATCAGATAGACGACCGGGTTAAACATCGTGATCGACTGCCAGACCGGCGGCAACATCGAGATCGAATAGAAACTGCCCCCCAAGAAGACAAGCGGCGTGATCACCAGAAGCGGGATCAGCTGCAATTGTTCAAAATTCCCGGCCCAGATCCCGATGATGAAGCCAAGCAAGCTGAAACTGAGGCATGTCAGCAGCAGAAACGCGATCATCGCAAACGGATGCTGGATCGTCAGATCGACGAAGAAAAAGGAGGTCCCAAGGATCACAAGGCCGATAAAGAGCGCCTTTGTCGCTGCTGCGCCCACATAGCCGATGACGATCTCCAGAAAACTGATGGGCGCGGAAAGTACCTCGTAGATCGTTCCGATAAATTTCGGGAAATATATGCCGAAAGACGCATTCGACGTGGCCTGCGTCATGACCGTCAACATGATCAGACCGGGCACGATGAACGCACCGTAGCTGACGCCCTCGACTTCATTGATGCGGCTGCCGATGGCCGTTCCAAAGACCACAAAGTATAGCGATGTTGACAACACCGGTGAGATGAAGCTTTGTGCAATCGTCCGGAAAAACCGTTTCATTTCCGACAGGTAAATAGCCTTCACCGCATAGATATTCATGCCGCTTCTCCGACCAGTGTGACGAAAATTTCTTCCAGGCTGGACTGTCTGGTGGACACGTCTTTCATCACCAATCCCGCGTCTGAGACCGCAGCGAGAAGCTTGGTGATACCGGTCCGTTCCGCATTGGTGTCATAGGCATAGATCAGCGCAGCTTCATCAAGTTGCAGGTCAAAATTCGCAAGGCTTTCGGGGATTTCCTTGAGGCTATCTTGCAGCTCTATGCGCAGCTCCTTACGGCCCATCTGCGCCATCAACGCCGCCTTTTCTTCCACAAGCAGGATCGCGCCCGCGTTGATCACACCGACACGGTCCGCGATTGCCTCCGCCTCTTCAATGTAATGCGTTGTCAGAATGATCGTCACGCCGTCGGCTTTCAGCCCGCGCACGACGTCCCACATCTCTTTGCGCAGTTCTACGTCTACGCCCGCTGTCGGTTCATCCAGAAACAGTACGCGCGGCTCATGGCTGAGCGCTTTGGCAATCAGGACGCGGCGCTTCATGCCCCCTGAAAGGGCGTTGATGCGGGTCTCGCGCTTGTCCCATAAGGACAGCTGCCGAAGGGTTCTTTCAACCAGCGCGTTGTCGGAAGGTTTGCCAAACAAGCCGCGAGAAAACTTGACTGTGTCGATCACCTTTTCAAACGGTTCAAGAGTTATTTCCTGCGGAACCAGCCCGATTTGACTGCGCGCAGCCCGGTAATCGGACACGATGTCATGGCCGGCAACAGACACGCTGCCGCTTGTCGCATTTACCATGCCGCAGATTACGGAGATCAACGTTGTCTTGCCCGCCCCGTTTGGGCCAAGAAGCGCAAGAATTTCGCCCTTCTCGATCTCCAGATCGACGTTTTTGAGCGCTTCGAACCCGTCGCCATAGGTTTTCGACAGGTTTTTTACGGATACGATTGCTGGCATGCCGGTTCCTTCCGCCCCCGTGCTATGTCAAAGGGTAGTGTGTGGCCAGAGCCCGTTTTGTGCGCAAATGCACAATTCTGCCGCAGAATCCGCCGCTACTCTGTGAAGTTTTGACCGGAATTAGACCGCCGCGCGAATGGCGCGAATATTCTCACCATAAACATCCGGGTTGCTGACGGAGCCACCTTTGAACACCGCAGAGCCAGCCACCAAAACGTCGGCACCTGCTGCAACACAGCCCGGTGCCGTGGCGGGCGTCACGCCGCCATCGATCTCGATATGGATTTCCCGATCCCCGACCATCTCACGCAGTTGGGCGATTTTGGACGCTAGCGGAATAAACTTCTGGCCACCAAAGCCGGGATTGACCGTCATGACACAGATCAGATCGATATAATTCATCACATCTTCAATTGCAGAGGCCGGTGTGCCGGGATTCAAAGCGACACCCGCCTTCGCACCCGTGCCGCGAATTGCCTGCAACGTGCGGTGAATATGCGGGCCAGCCTCGACATGGGCGGTGATAATGTCTGCACCCGCCTGCGCAAAAGCATCGATATAGGGATCAACCGGCGCGATCATCAAATGAACGTCCATCACGCCCTTGATATGAGGCCTGATCGCGGCACAGGTCGCAGGGCCAAAGGTGATGTTGGGGACAAAATGGCCGTCCATAACGTCCACATGCACCCAATCGGCCCCTTGGGCCTCAATCGCCTCGCATTCCAACCCAAAATTGGCGAAATCCGCCGAAAGAATAGATGGTGCGATTTTCACGGAACGATCAAAAGTCATGGCAGACCCCCTGTTGATTTGCCCCGTTCCTAACGGCTCTGTCGCGCAAGGGAAACCAAATTTCGCGACACTGCCGCTTGCGCCGTCGGGGTCGCCATGCGAGCTTTACGCAGTCGTGATTGAAAGCCAACCGTGATGACACAAACCGCCACCAAGATTGAAACCGCGCAACTGCCGCAGATACACTTGCCCCGCAATGACGGGACGACGCTGGATCTGGATTGGATTGCGCGCGTGCAAGCCAACACCTCCGCGATTGAGCGGCGCGCCAAGACATTGCCGGGGCGTCGTTCCGTGAAGAAGGAGTTTCAGGCCGCCTGGCTTCTGAAGGCCATCACCTGCATTGATCTGACAACGCTGTCAGGCGACGACACGGCGGGCCGGGTCAGGCGTCTGTGCGCGAAGGCGCGCCAACCCGTCCGGGCGGAGCTGTTGGAGGCATTGGGCGTGGCGGGCATCACCACCGGGGCGGTTTGCGTTTACCACGACATGATCGAAACCGCGGTTGAGGCATTGCAAGGTTCCAGCATTCCGGTGGCGGCAGTGTCCACTGGCTTTCCCGCCGGGCTAAGCCCGTTTCATCTGCGGGTCGCCGAGATCGAAGAAAGCGTCAAAGCCGGGGCCAGCGAGATCGATATCGTGATTTCCCGCCGCCATGTTCTGACCCAGAACTGGCAGGCGCTCTATGATGAAATGCGGGCGTTCCGACATGCTTGCGGTGACGCGCATGTCAAAGCGATTTTGGCCACCGGGGAGCTGGGCTCGCTTCGCAACGTCGCCCGCGCGAGCTTGATTTGCATGATGGCGGGTGCGGATTTCATCAAGACTTCGACCGGCAAGGAAAGCGTCAACGCCACCCTGCCCGTCAGCCTCGTGATGATCCGCGCGATCCGTGACTACTATGACGCGACGGGCATCCATGTGGGCTACAAACCCGCCGGCGGGATTTCGAAAGCCAAGGACGCGGTGACCTATCTGGCACTGATGAAAGACGAGTTGGGGAATCGCTGGCTGCAGCCGGACCTGTTCCGGTTCGGCGCGTCGTCACTGCTCAACGACATTGAACGCCAGCTCGAACACCACGTTACCGGCGCATATTCCGCCGGCTATCGCCACCCATTGGCCTAAGAGGAACGCTATGACCGTCAAAGAAAACTTCGACAGCATGGAGTACGGCCCTGCCCCCGAAAGCGCGGCCGAGGCGATTGCCTGGCTGGGCACGCATAAATCCAAGTTTGGCCACTTCATTAACGGAAGTTTCACAAAGCCTGCCAAAACCTTTGCGTCGAAAAACCCCGCCACCGGAGAGGTCCTGGCCAAGATCAGTCAGGCCAGCAGCACCGATGTTGCCGCAGCCGTCAAAGCCGCGCGTATTGCGCAACCTAAATGGGCGGGACTGTCTGGATTTGACCGGGCCAGGTATCTTTACGCGTTAGCGCGCGCGCTACAAAAGCATTCACG
This sequence comes from uncultured Rhodobacterales bacterium, assembly GCA_964352105.1. Lineage (GTDB taxonomy): Bacteria > Pseudomonadota > Alphaproteobacteria > Rhodobacterales > Rhodobacteraceae > Litoreibacter. Next base: position 29,799 of record CAYGQQ010000014.1, read on the forward strand.
ACTGTTTGCAGTTCTTGAGACCTTGGACAACGGCAAGCCCATTCGCGAAAGCCGCGATATCGATATTCCTCTGGCGCAACGGCACTTCTACTATCACGCTGGCATGGCGCAGCTGATGGCGTCCGAGTTGCCGGACCGCGCGCCGCTTGGCGTGTGTGGCCAGATCATCCCGTGGAACTTCCCGCTTTTGATGCTCAGCTGGAAGATCGCACCCGCCTTGGCGATGGGCAACACGGTTGTGCTGAAACCAGCGGAGTTCACGTCCCTAACGGCGCTGCTCTTTGCGGAGATTTGCGCGCAAGTTGGGCTGCCCAAAGGTGTGGTCAACATCATTACCGGCGATGGTGCTGTTGGTGAGATGATCGTCGGCGCAGAGGTCGACAAAGTAGCTTTCACTGGCTCCACATCCGTGGGCAAGCGCATTCGGGAGGCGACAGCCGGGTCCGGAAAATCCCTGACTTTGGAGCTTGGCGGCAAGTCACCCTACATCGTGTTTGATGATGCCGATCTGGACAGTGCCGTCGAAGGATTGGTTGATGCAATCTGGTTCAACCAAGGGCAAGTGTGCTGCGCGGGCTCCCGGCTTTTAGTGCAGGAAGGCGTGGCTGACACGTTCTACCGCAAGTTGAAACGGCGCATGGACGGGCTGCGCATTGGTGATCCGTTAGACAAATGCATCGATGTCGGCGCGGTGGTCGATCCGGTACAGCTTTCCACGATCCAAAACATGGTAAATGCCAATCGGGAGGGCGATACTTATGTTGCCGCCACCCCGGTGCCAAAGGGTTGTTTTTATCCACCCACATTGATCACCGGCCTCAGCCCCGCCGCAACTTTGATGCAGGAAGAGATCTTCGGACCCGTTCTGGTCTCCACCACATTCCGCACCCCGAAAGAGGCATTGGAGATCGCAAACCAGACCCGCTACGGGCTGGCGGCGACGGTCTGGACGGAGAATATCAACCTTGCGTTGGAGATCGCGCCGAAACTGGTCGCGGGCGTCGTTTGGGTCAATGGAACCAACATGTTTGACGCCGCCGCAGGGTTTGGCGGCGTGCGCGAAAGCGGGTTTGGGCGCGAAGGCGGCTGGGAAGGGCTCAGCGCGTATACCAAGCCGAAAGCGGGCCCGAAACCCGCCAAGACGACAGAGGCGTTTACCGGGAACGGCGCGCTGAGCGATCCGATCGACCGTACCGCGAAGCTCTATATCGGCGGCAAACAGGCGCGTCCTGATGCGGGCTATTCGCAAGTGATCTATGGCCCGAAAGGGGACGCTTTGGGAGAGGTGAGCCTCGCAAACCGCAAAGACGTGCGCAACGCGGTTGAGGCGGCACAGGCGGCGAAATCCTGGGGCCAGACCACCGGGCATCTGCGCGCGCAGATCCTTTACTACATCGCTGAAAACCTATCAGCGCGGGCTGCCGAATTCGCAGCAAGGATCAAGGCCCTAACCGGGAAATCCGGCACGGTGGAGGTGCATGGCGCGTTGGAGACCTTGTTCACTCATGCCGCATGGGCCGACAAACTGGACGGCCAGGTGCATAGCGTCCCAATCCGGGGCGTTGCGCTGGCGATGAAGGAACCCGTTGGTGTCATTGCTGCGCTATGTGACGCACGGCCCTTGGCCGGACTTGTCGAGTGCATCGCGCCCGCGATAGCGATGGGCAACAGGGTGATCACCGCTGCGTCCGAACCGTTTCCTCTGGCCGCCACGGATTTTTATCAGATCCTGGAGACATCCGATGTCCCCGGCGGTGTCGTCAATATTCTGACCGGACCCCATAGCGATATTGCGGCGCATCTGGCCGCCCATAACGATATCGACGCGATGTGGAGCTTTTCGCAGACCACGCCTTCGCAGGTGATTGAGGCCGCCTCCACAGGCAACCTCAAACGGACCTTTGTCGCGCCGAGACCCGGCACCGCGAAAGAGATGCTGGGCCATGCGACCGAGATCAAAAATATCTGGGTGCCGTACGGCGAGTGACCAAAAGAAAACGCCCCGCTGAAAAACGGGGCGTTAACTGAAACTTCAAACTGGTTACGTTTTCGTTTATGGCGCGGTGACGCGTGCTTTGTGCAGCAGACCGCCAATTGCACCACCGATAAGCGGGGCAACTATAAAGAGCCACAGTTGGCCAAGTGCCGTTCCACCAACAAACAATGCTGGGCCGATGGACCGGGCCGGGTTGACGGATGTACCTGTCACGGGGATGCCCACGAGGTGGATCATCACCAATGTCAGACCGATGACCAAACCTGCTGCAATCGGTCCTGCCTTCTCGTCAGCAGTTACTCCAAGGATCACTACGAGGAAGAGCGCTGTCGCAACGACCTCGAAGATAAACGCGGCGACCATGTTAAACTCGCCACCGTAACCTGCGCCCCAGCCGTTTTGACCAAGCCCGCTTGCCGCGACATCATGGCCACCGATGGAGTTGGTCGCGATCACGAAGATGACGCCCGCGGCGATGATTGCGCCGATGGTTTGCGCGGCCGCGTAGCCAACAAAATCAGATCCAGATATCCGACCAGCGACCAGCGCGCCCATGGAAACTGCCGGGTTCAGATGCGCCCCTGAGATTTGCCCGATCGAATACGCCATTGCGACGACCGAAATACCAAACGCGAAACTGATCCCGACGAACCCGATATCGCCTCCTGCGAGAACGGCTGAGCCGACCCCAAAAAAGACCAAGGTGAATGTGCCGATCAACTCAGCAATATATTTCTTCATAAACTCTCTCCCACTATGCCGAAAAAATCGGACTTTCGGGGACCTTATCGGAAAAGGTCACCGAAAAATACATGGGAGAAATGCCTGTTTCTTCCCCGAAAGGGATTTTAAGTCTAAATTCTGGGCTTGCCGCGCCAGGTATCAAGCCACGCTTTGAAGCGACCCCAGACGCCGGAAGCTTGATCTCGCGCGGCATCTGCGCGCGCATCAACCGCGTCCCATGTCTCTCCAGCGTCTTCCAGAAGCGGGTCAATCTTGGAGCGCCGGAACCACTGCGTCAGGCGATAAAAACCAAGGCAGAGACCCGCAAAAATGATCAAAATCAGGATGTTGAACCAGGGAATCAAGCGTTGATCGGGATTATCAATCGGGCGCACGCCGACGGCGTTGGGAAAAATCGACAGAAACTCGTTGCGCCAGCCATAATGCGTGATGACGACCCATTGTGGGGTGTCTTTGGGGCTGACGAGGTCTGCCGCCTCTGTCTGCAAGTTAGAGGAATCCAGTTTAAAATAGGGCGGCCAACCCCAGCCGGTATCCTCGTTGCGATAAACCATTACCCGATCATTGGTGCGCACTGTGTTGATGAACCGCACGTCGCGGTTTGCGCCGGTCGCTTCCTGACCTGTATCCGCACCCGCCCAGAAGATTGAGTTCTCGCCGAAATCAACACGGCGGACTTCCGTCTCCACAATCCGCGCGATGTCGCGCTGTGGAAGCGTGTAGTGAAAGAAGCTGGCGATCAACAGCCAGAATACGATCCAGAAGGTCCATTTAACGTAACGCATTTTGGGCTTCCTTACATAAAGTTCATGACATAGACGAGGATGCCGATAACGGCATAAGGCACTATAAAGACGCCAAAAATCAGCTTACGGCGCAACGATCCGTCATATTCCGCAAGACCTGTTTCGATGAACGCATCGCGGTCGCCGGTCATGCCTTCTTCGTCCCATTCCTCCCCCAGCTTGTCGCGTCTGACAGAGCGCGACCAAGCCGACAGCACAAAATAGACCACCAACATGACAAGGAAGGCGAAAAAGCCCAGCCTGAGAATTCCAAAGATCATCTGCCCCTCCTGATACTTCCCCACGGCCCCACGATATCGACAATATCGGCCTCGTCCGGTTCGGCCATCGAGGCCTCCCGTCCGAACAAGGCTTCGCGCGCACCGGCCTTGTCGACCTGATACTCCCGTTCGAGAAAATCTGCCACGAACGCTTTCTTTGGCTCCGGCCAATCGCGGTAGAGCGCGTAGAACAGCTCCTTATGGCAGATAAATAACTGGCGCACATCCAGCGGTGTAAGCTCTGCCAACAACCGGTTCACCAGATCTCTGTCTGCGTGGGGTTTCGCCCGCAGCGTGTAGAAATAGGCCGGATGTTCGGACGTAATCCGCGGGAAGGCCCCGCCGCCTTCGGCCCAGCGCAAAAGCTGGTTCAACCCGTGAAACGCCTCTGGCAAATCGGCCGCATAGCGCCGCGCCAGTTGGCGAAGGTCACGACGGTTCGCACCTTCCAGAGGAGCGCCCAAAGAGGCCGCGACATCAACCGTAATGAAGTCCATTTTTTGACGGATGACCGCCGCCGCATCCAATCCCTTGATCCCAATGATCGGCTCCGCCAGATCGTTCATATCCAAAAAGGCCGCGATCTGGTTGCGGTCAGCCACATCCATCATGAACGGGATCGGAAGTTTGCCTAAACCCTCTTTATCTGCGGTCGAGATTGCGGCCGGGTGGTCGGCGTTGCGGAACACATAAAGTCCCCCAAAAAGCGCCGTCCAAAAGTTCTTCTGCTCGAAGCTCGTTTCCTTGAGCGTGATCGGCGCGCGGGTGACGTCGCCGGTTTTGCGCGCCAATCCGATCATTTCGGCGATCAGAACATCATCCCACCACGCATCGTCGCGGGTTTTGAAATCCTCGATCATCTTGGCAAGTTTGCTGGCCTCGGAGACATGCGCCTCGGTGGTGTCGGCCTCAACCTGAATTTTGCGTATGTCGAACAGATCAGCCGCGTTGCTGACCCGGTAGACGGAGTTCAGCAGCTCCCCCGCGACAGCGTCCCGCGCCGTCAGCGCAAAAAGTTGGTTTTCGTTATCTTCAATGAACTGACGCAGGATCCCTCGCGACGTGGAGAACTTGGCTTCCAGTAGCGGCGCGGTTTTCTGCTCCGTCGACAGAAGGATGAACTGACGGTTGCAACCATTGGGGTTGAGATAGAGGGCGTCTTCAAACTCATCCCCGATCTCCGGCGCAAAGCCGGATATATCGATGTGGAAATCCGACAGCTTCGTAGTCTTGCCGGTCAGATGTTTCAGCGCACGGTTGTAGCGTTCCACCAGCGCGGGGCTGTTGACATGAAACAAGTTGCCAAACATCAAGCCTTTGCGGATCAGTCGCATCATGAGCGGCGCGCCTTTGCTAGTCTAAGCGTAAGCGCGATAAAGCCGCCCCCGATCCAAATGGCAATCGCAAACATGATCAGGAAGCTGAAATAGACCTCCCAATAGCCATCAGAGGCATGGAAGCAATTGATGTCGCGTGGGGTCCAAAACCCGCACACTGATCCCGCGACGGCCCAAGCAACCGCGAACGGGGCAAAGGCAACCAAGGCTGCGATGATGCGAAGTTTGTTCATTCGTTCAGCATCCGTTTGGCCCGCACGATATAGGCAATCACCATGATCGGCACCCAGACCATCGCTGTGATCCACGTCCAGTACCAGGCCCAACTGCCCAGCGCCGCAACACCGCCGTCGTTCATCATCAAAGCGCCCAGCCATAGCATGTGGACGGCAAAAACGCCTGCGCCCGCCCAGATCGTGCAATAGACCATCGCCATGCCAAATTCCGACGCCGAAGTCGCAGGGCGTTTGGCGAACCAAAGCCCTGTCGCAAGACCGATCAGCATTGGCCCAAGCCAGGCAAGCGAGGCAGCAACGATCATGAGGATGCTCTCCAGCTCAAGATTTACTCTCCAGATAGCGCCGCTTGGCTTCTTCGGTGCGGCCATAGTCGCGGATCATGTTCTCGATCGCGACCTCGTCGGACTTGTCGGCATAGCGGAATTCACTATCGGCGTAGCGGTTGATCTCCTGAATCACCATTTCCACCGTAATAGGCTGGCGCAGTTCTTCGATCATGCCGCGTTTCTCGTCATAACCTTTGAACAGGAACAGATCGGGGTGCTCCATCCATTCATCAGGTAGTTCAAAATCCATCGCACGCACTTTGACAGCATCCGTGATGTTTTTGATGGCCCGCCCCGTGAAGCGTTCATCAGCTTCCTGAATACCCTTCAAGTAGGTTCCAAGCTTGGCAATGGTATCGAGTTTCCCAAGATCCTTTGACACCCGGTCAAACACACGCTCCAAGCCTTCCTCGTGGGGACGCGCATGGCTTTCAAAACTGGCCGCGACGGCTTTCTTGATCTCTTGGGCCGCAAAAACCTCATGCTCGCCCACAGGGATGTCATGATTCTTGCCCATCAACAGGAATAGAATGTCGATATAGTCGTCACGGGTAATAGGCCCGTCCACCAGAAACCGCGCACCTGCGCGCTGACGCAGCGCATCATCAACATTCTCCGGATAGTTGGAAAACATCCCGAAGGTACAGTTGCCCCGCACGACGGTGTTGGCTCCGGCAAAACTTTCCATCAATACGGCCGTGATTTCCAGCTGACCCGCGCTGGATTGCCTGTCACCGCGCTTGCCCGCCAGTTGGTCGATATCGTCAATAGTCCCAAATCCGATGACATTTGGGTCAATGATATTGTTGATGAACGCCTTGGCATTCTGGCCAGACTTGCCCTGATAGCTATCGATATTGTCCGTGCTCAGGTTCTGATAGCGAAACGCATAGCCAGCCGTCTCGCAATAGCCTTGGATCAGCCCGGCCATCATCTGGATCAGTGTGGTTTTCCCGGTGCCCGGTTTGCCGTCGCCCATGAACGTAAAGATAAATCCGCCAAGCTCTGCAAACGGGTTCAGTTTCCGCTCAAAATCATAGGCCATCAGCATTTTCGCCAGCTTCATTGCTTGATATTTTGCAATGTGGTTGCCGACGACCTCATTCGGCTTCTTGAACGTCATTGTCAGGGTCGAGCCCTTGCCCCGAGCGGCAGGTGTAAACCCGTTGATTGTCAGGTCATCGGCCCCAATCCGGTAGGCAGAACTGTGAAACGCCTCCAGCCGCGGCGTGTTTTGCGCCCGTAGCGCTACTTTCGCCATCAGTTGCTCTGCGTAGGCCAAGACCGTTGCAACCAGTTTGGCATCATCCTCCGCAAAAAGCGCAAGGTCCTGATCCAACTCCCAAAGACAGCCATGCAAAGCCAGTTGAGCGTTATCGGTCAACACCTCCTCAACACCGCCGATCTCCACAGTGACTTCGCTCGCATGCGCGGCCAACAAGAACGCGACCGAATTGCCAAACGCATAGCTAGCCGCCAAAGCCTCCGCCGCCAGCAACTCGCCAAATTCCGCTTTTTTGCCATCGCTCAGCCGTCCCGCCAGATTTTCGCGCTTCAACTCGGCCAAACCGGTGGCTTCCGAAAAGGCCTCGCCGATTGCCAAACCAATGGCCAAGGCCCGGCGCAACCCTTGCAAAACCGTTGCCTGCAAGGCCGAGGGCAATGCATCTTCGCCAACACCTTCCACGCGGTTGACCAACCTCACACCTTCAGGGCGCGCCGTGGACCTTGTCACCAATCCCGGCGTGGTGGAGCGAAACCGCCGTCGCGTTCCCAGGCCAGACGACCGTTCAGCTGCTGCCATCGCGCCGGAAGGCGCATCCTTGGTCTTGGCAATGCGCGGCGTGTGATCTACGCCTTCCAACATCGCCACCGCCGCCCCGTAATGCGCACGGATCTCGTCTTCCTTCAATTCCATCAGATCAGCGGATACACTCACGCAAATCTCCTTCTTCTTGCAAAAATACCTCCACCGGAGGCGTAATAATCCCGTTCATCCCAAACTCACCGATAGCTGACGACGCGCCCCGTCGGGCTGACGACAAATTTCCGCACGCTGTCGAACCCGGCTGGCCGCTTTTCTTCCAGCACCTGAAACGGCTTTTGCGGTAAGATAAGTGAGCGCGAAATCGACGTGGCCCCGGTTTCTGCCCCGCGCCCGGCAAATGGATCAAGCTTGAATATCTCGCGCTCAACCTGCCCAAACCAGCCCTTTTTCTCCATCTCTACCCGTTCGGAATGCAACTCTTCCACCGTCCAGGCCAAGGCCCAATCTTCGCCGGGTCCGCCTTGTGCTTCTTCTAGCACATCCCGGATCGGGCCGGATTGGCGGGTGAAAGTGTGGCTATACATCGGCCCCAAATGAATACGCCGCAGCCGCTTCGGGTGCAGATCGTCAAAATCGCGGTCAAACCCCTGCGCAATGGTCAATAGCTTCAAACCGCCGGTCGCCTGTGCGCTCAGATGCGCCTGCGCCGCGGGCCAGCGTCGCGCATCTTTTGGAAGTGCCGTCTCGCCGGTATCCTCCAGATCCATCATATACAGCGTCGGCACGTTTTGTTGCGTATCATAAACCGCCCAATGCACCAGATATGTCCGCCGATCGTCCTTGTTCCCGGTCCAGAGCGTTTCGGGATCATTGGTGGGCCAGAACAGCTCACCAAGTTGAAGCTGTTCGTAGTATAGTCGCTGAGAAAGAGCGAATTGCAGCTTTGTGGGGATCTGCAACTGCCCGACAATCTCCCGGATCATCTCGCCCTTCAGAGCGGCGCTCGACCGCATCCCCTTGAGATGCCGCTCCGCCTGTTGCGCGTCATTGGCCATCTTGATGACTTCTGCGAAAACCGGAAACCCGCTATCAACTTTGTCGATCGTCAGAGAGCCGAAAAACTGCCCCGTATCGCGCCCGGTCAGAAGATATTTATGGCTGAGCGCCCGAAACGTATATGCGATCTTCTGGACATAACCTGCAATAATCGAGACATCGGTTTTTGAAAAAACCCGCTCCGCCTCCATCTCCGCCGCCACACGGCCCAGATGCCCGGTGATCCGCTCAAACTTCGCAAAATACCGCCGCGCCGCAAGGTCATCGGTGATGCCCGCATGGTCTTGGGTGAGGTCGTCAGTCACCGCCATCACCGTCACCGTCACCGTCACCAGAGGAGTAACCGTCTTCCTCATTATAAAAGACTATCTCAGCATGAACGGGGTCTTGGTAGCTGTAAATTTTATAGGTGATCCAACCTGCTACTAAAAACAGCAACAATCCAACCGCCCAGACCCACCAGAGGTCTTCATGGCCCCAAACTGCGAAACCAAAGACGATCAGTATGAGCCACCTCAAGCGCATCGACCAAACGACCCAGTCGGGAACATTGATACCCTTGCGGGTCATACCAGAAAATTCAGGTGGAATCCGCGAGGATGACGACTGCTGTTCGGTAGCGATTGTCCCTCGGCCAAATTCGTCAGAGACCTTTTTGGTACCGAATAGCTTTTGCAGACTTGCTCGCAACAAGCGCCTAGGCCCCATAGAGGTTCTTGTCATGCTTCTCGACAATCTTCTCAAACCGGCGCGCAAACCGCTCATCCGCCTTGGCTTTCTGTTCCAGCACTTTACGGGCAAAGACCATCTGGTCCTCATGGGCTTCCATCATTTCCGCCATGCGGGTGTTCGTGGCCACGCCAATCCCCGCCATCGCGGTTTGCGCTTCCTGATCGGTTTTCACGCCAATCTCGTTGATCTGGTGCGCCACATCTTGCTGCTGCGCGGTTTTCAACGACTTTGTTAACGCATCATAAAGCACGACCCGCTGCTTGGTATCTGTCTCCAGCTTGTTGATCAAAACCATCTGCGTCGCGGCCTGATTTTGCAGCGAGTCGATCCAGGTCTTGCCCTTTTCGATATAGCGCTCCAGCGTCTGCGACTTCGCGATCTTGACCTGCTCTTCCTGCACCATCTCATTGTAGCGGGTGTTCATCGCCGCCAGTTCGGTTTCCAGCTTCGTGCGCGCCGCCGCGTCCTGCTCCGTGGAGATCTTGTTCTCCAGCGCGATGATCTTTGGGTCCATCCCCAGAATTTCCGCCCGCAAGCCTTCCAACTCAGTCACGGTCATTTCCCGCTCGTCCAGCGTCTCCGACAGGTTGCCCTCAACCTTGGTCTTCTGCTCGTTCAGCACGTTCAACTGGCCCTGAAGCAACGCAACGATCGTGTCTGACTTGCCGATCAAATCTTGCAGCTTGTCATCAATAGACGCCGTCCGCATCCGCTCCTGACGCATCGATTCCGATTTGCCCTTGGAGAAGACCCCAACAAAACTTTCCCAGCCCGTCTTGTCGCGCATCGCCGAAAAGTCTTCCGAAAAACCGGAGGTTACATCATCAAGCCCCATGATCAGCTCGGCAATATTCGAGTTCATCAGCTCGGTATGCGCATGAACTTCTTCCAGCGTCGCATTCTCAATATCCATAGAGATATCATCGCCGGCCTTCATCTTGGCGCGCGCTGTTTCAATCCGGCTTGTCAGTTCTTCTATCTTGGATTGCGCTTCTGCCACCTGGCTCTGGCTTTCACGGACCTGCGCGTCAAAATCGGCCATAATAACTCCCTCGTATAATGTTATGCCTATTTACATAAGTGTCGATGCGGTATTTTTAAAGAGTTTGCCATGCAATTTCATGGAAGGCCAAAAGAAAAACCGTTTCGCACCGTCTTCGCCACCCCTTGCCCAAAACCAGCAATCTGACAAGATGCGCAGATCATGCAAATCGGAGCTGCCAAATGAAACCTGGACCTCGCAATCTTATCACTGACGTGCCGGGGCTTTTGGTTGGCAACTCTGACGATCCAAAGGTGAAAACCGGTGTAACTGTCCTCGTTGGTACAGCGCCTTTTACGGCGGGCGTCAACGTGATGGGCGGCGCACCCGGGACACGTGAAACGGACCTGCTGGCCCCCGACAAGATCGTCCAGAAAGTGGATGCGCTGGTCCTATCTGGCGGCTCTGCGTTCGGGCTGGCTGCGGCCACAGGCGTAGCGGACAGTCTGGCCAAACAGGGGCGCGGCTATCCCGCTGGAACAGCCAAAGTCCCGATTGTTCCAGCCGCGATCCTCTTTGACTTAATGAACGGCGGCGAAAAGAACTGGGATGCAAACCCCTACCCCTCGCTTGGCGAACGGGCACTTGCGAACGCGTCCGAGGCGTTTGATCTTGGCACTATCGGCGCAGGCACCGGAGCAACAACGGCAAACCTCAAAGGCGGGCTGGGATCCGCGTCCCTGATCCTTCCCTCAGGCCATACCGTCGGCGCATTGGTCGCGGTCAACGCACTCGGATCAGTTATCCACGGGGACGGGCCTGAATTCGTCGCCGGCCCGTTGGAATTCAGCGCAGAGTTTGGCGGACTTGGCCATGGGGCAAAGTTCGATCCGTCCCGCCCACCTGTCACGAAATACAGCACTCAAAATACAACCATCGCGATCGTGGCCACGGATGCCCAGCTCGACAAATCCGGGTGCACACGTCTGGCCACCAGCGCGCAAGACGGCATCGCCCGAGCAGTCTGGCCGAGCCATACCCCAATGGACGGCGATCTGGTCTTCGCTGCCTCAACGAACCAAAAACCGGAAGCCGACCCGCTCCTGCTTGGCCACGCCGCCGCGCTGTGTCTAAGCCGCGCAATCGCGCGCGCCATCTATGAAGCCTCGCCTGCCGCAAACGATCCGTTCCCCACATGGCGGCAGCGCTTCTCATGACCGGCTTCTTCTTGGCTTAAATACATCCCGCCGGAGGCTCCCGCAGGTCGCCAAACAAAGCCGACATCAAAGTAGAGTTCGGATCCTCCAACCCATCCAGCACATCAAAATGATGTCGGCCCGGCAGAATAATCTCAGGGCAATCCCAAGCCTCCGCCAGCCACCTGTTCTGGTCCAGAAAAACCGGGCGTTCTTCAGCGCCAACAAGAGCGGTTAGCCCGATGGAGCCAAGCTTTTGACCAAGCGCAGGGCTCTCTGACACAGCCTCATCCGCGTCAAGCTTCAGCTCCTCATTCATGCTCAGGCCCATTAGTGGTCGCAGGTCCGAAACCCCGGAGATCGGCAGACTTCGCACTACGCGCCCAGCCACGTCAAAAGGCAAGACACCGGGCATCGAGAGCCTAGACACCAAGTGTCCTCCAGCGGAATGCCCTGCCAAATAGATCGCACCGTCAATACGCCCGGCGATCTGCGCACAGGCGTCGGCAACATGGGTCGTAATCTCGGCAATACGCACCTCTGGGGCCAATGGGTAGCCGATCAAAGCCACGGTAAAACCCCGCGCCAAACCGCCACGTGCAAAATGTGACCAATCCGATTTGGACCGCATCCGCCAATAGCCACCATGCACAAAGACCATCAGCCCTTTGGACGCGCCTTGCGGGAAAAACAGATCATAGGCCGCGCGCGGGTGATCGCCATAGCGGATATCCAACTCGCACGGCGTCTCGGCCCGGAACGCCGCCGCTGCAGCCTCCCAGCGCGGACCATAGCTGGCACCATCGGGGATATAGGCCCCGTTTTCATAGGCTTGATCCAAAGCTGCTTGATCCATATCCCCTCCCCCATTTTTCGTATTTTGGCATAAAAAAACCCGGCGCGAAGCCGGGTTTTTCAATTGATTTTGCATGCTCGCCTTAGTGCAGCTTCGATGACACCTGTGCGATTGCGTCGTCGATCAGGCTGCCCTGATCTTTTGCCGTTGTCTTCGCAGCCACAACGTCGCCCGCCGCAGCAACCGCAATGGAGATCGCACGATCCCGGATGCTTTTAACCGCCGCCGCTTCCGCAGATGCGATCTGATCCTGAGCCGCAGCCAAGCGCCGTGCGATGGAGGTTTTCAGGTCCTCTTTGGCCTGGGCCGCCGCCGCTTCCGCGTCTTTCTTGGCTGTCTCGACGATCCGCTCTGCCTGTTCGGCGACTTCTTTTTGCTTGCGCTCGTAGCTGGCCAGAATCGTCTGGGCCTCTTCGCGCAGCGCTTTGGCTTCATCCAGCTCGGACTTGATGTTTTCTGCCCGTTTGTCGAGCAGACCCATCAACAGGCCCGGAACTTTGAAATACAGCAAAACACCGATGAACAGCAGAAACGCGATTGTGACAACGAAGTCAGTATTGGCCAGCGAGAAGAACGGCTTGTCACCAGCTGCAAATGCGGGCGCGGGTACCAAGGCGGCAAGGGCAATTAGCTTTTTCATCTGATTACCCTTTGATCTTGGCGGTCACAGCCGCGGTGATGGATTTCGCATCGATCTTGCCGGGTGCAACGGCGGCAACGATATCTTTGGCGATATCCTTGGCGACCTCTGCGGCGCTGTCAGATGCGCTGGCACGGATCGCGCTGATGGCTTTTTCAGCCTCAGCAGTTTTCGCAGCGATCTCGGCATCGGCCACCGCAATGGCTTTATCCAGATCCGCTTTGATCCCGGCTTTGGCGTCTTCAACAATCCGGCTGGCTTCGGCGCGGGCATCGATCAGAGCTTGATTGTAGGCCGCTTCCGCCTCAACCGCTTTCTGCTTGAGATCTTCGGCGGCGGCGATGTCATTGGTGATCGTTCCCTGACGGTCGGCCAGAACCGAGCCGATCCGTGGCAGCGCAATACGCGACAGCACGAAGTAGATCACGACCAGAGCAACCACCAGCCAGAAGATCTGGTTGGGAAAGCTCGAGAAGTCGAGCTGCGGCATGCCGGGCGCTTCCGCGGCGGCCTGTGCGGCTCCTTCTGTAGATGTGTCTGTTGCCATAGTGGCCTCCAAATAACCTAGTTACATTGGACGGAACCCTTAAGGCTCCGCCCAAGCGTAAGGATGGCTAATTTGGCTTATACAGCGAACATCAGCAGCAGTGCGACGAGGAACGAGAAGATCCCGAGGGCCTCGGCAAACGCAATACCGATGAACATTGTCGCAGTTTGGCCTGCAGCAGCAGATGGGTTGCGCAGAGCGCCGGACAGGAAGTTACCTACCACGTGACCCACACCGACAGCAGCGCCGCCCATGCCAGTACATGCCAGACCTGCGCCGATGTATGCGCCCATTTGTACGATATCGCCTTCCATGATGTATTCTCCTTACGATGGAATTTCGGTGATTAGATTTTCAAACCCTAGTGATGAGGATCGCTCACCGCGTCTTTCAGATAGACGCAGGTCAGAATTGCGAACACGTATGCCTGAATGAAGGATACGAGAACTTCGAGTGCGTAGATGGCGGTGATCGCCACAATCGCGAAGGGGGAGATCGCCAGCACCGCAGCAAAAGCCGCAAACACTTTGATCACAGCGTGGCCTGCCATCATGTTGCCTGCCAAACGAATGGAATGGCTGAGGGGGCGCACGAAGTAAGAGATGATCTCGATCAAGGCCAGGATCGGACGCAGCACCAGCGGTGCGGATGTGATCCAGAAGATGCCCAGGAACGACAACCCGTGTTTCCAGAAGCCCAGTAGGGTCACGAACAGGAACACAGCCATCGCCATAACAGCCGTGACGGCGATATGGGACGTGGTTGTAAAGGACATCGGCAACAGGCCGAGGAAATTTGAGAAAACGATGAACATAAAGAGTGTCATAACGGCCGGGAAATACGGGATCGCGTCCTTGCCAGCGACGTCTTCGACCATCTTGTAGATAAAGCCATAAGCGAGTTCTGCCACGGATTGGGTGCGCGACGGGATCGTCGCGCGGCGCGATGTGCCCAGAACCAGGAGCGCCACGATGCAGATCACGGTCAGCGCCATCCAGAGCGTTACGTTGGTGACAGTGAACATGCCAACCGCGCCGTCACCGAACAAGGGCTTGACGATGAATTGGTCCATCGGATGGAAAACGAGGCCACCCTCTTCGGCGCCATGAGCTTCTTCTGCCACGTTACTCGTCCTTTTCTTGTCTTGACCCGTGCCGCGCGGCGTGGGCCTCTTGATCTTGCTGAACTTCTGTTGCGGTCCGCATCATCGATCTGACGCCGCCGGCAAAGCCCAGCATTATAAAAATCACCAGAAATATCGGCAATGTGCCGAAGAGCCAATCCAGCCCGTATCCGATGGCGAAGCCGATCAGAAGACCGGCGACTAATTCAATCACCATTCGCCAGGCAAGATGTGCTTGGCTATAGTGCTCATCCATCCGAGGTTCCGGGGCCATCGTGCCTTTGAGGTCCTTGATGCGATCATCGAGCTGGCTGAGCCTTTTTCGATCCGCCTCGTCTACCATCAAAACACCCCCACAAACCCGTTTGGAATGATGGTTGCTTGATAGGAAAGCTGGCCGGGTGAGTCAATTGGACTTCTTCGCGGAAGAAGCGCATGTAAGAAATTGTTTTATTTGAGTATTTTTGGCAAGAAGAAGACGAGGGCCTTTGGTCACACGTCCGAAGGCGGCAAAATCAATATTCAACCATTTGGTTGACGATTTTGATTGTCGCTGCCAGTAGAGGCCCATGAG
>CAYGQQ010000015.1:0-44367 GCA_964352105.1 uncultured Rhodobacterales bacterium
CTCATCAAGGATAATCACTTTCGATCCAAACGCCGCCGCCCGTGCCACCGCCACGCCTTGGCGCTGTCCGCCGGACAGGGTTTCGACCGCCTGGTTGATGTTCTGGATGGTCATCAGACCCAGTTCGGTCAATTTCGCGCGGGCTTGCCGTTCCATCTCGGCGCGGTCAAGCTGGCGGAACCATTTGCCCAGGACGCCCGGCTTGCGGATCTCGCGGCCCATGAACATGTTGTCGGCAATCGACAGGGCAGGGGACATGGCCAGCGTCTGGTAAACGGTTTCGATCCCCGCCTCACGCGCCTGAATCGGCGAGCGGAACGAGATCGGCTTGCCTTCCAGATAGACCTCGCCCTCGTCGGGGATAACGGCTCCTGAGACGGCCTTGATCAGGGAGGACTTGCCCGCGCCGTTGTCGCCAATGACGGCCAGAATTTCGCCCGGCATCAGATCAAAATCGCAATGGTCCAGCGCTGTGACTTTTCCGTAGCGTTTGACCAATCCACGGCCTTTGAGAATGGGTTCCATCATGCTGCCACCTTTCTGATCTCAAGCGGCTTTGCCGCGGACCCGGCAGGCGGGTTTCCCGCCGAGAGGGCATTGATACGGGGTCTCATGCTGCCACCTTTCTGATCTCAAGCGGCTTTGCCGCGGACCCGGCAGGCGGGTTTCCCGCCGAGAGGGCGTTGATACGCGGTCTCATGCTGCGACCTTTCTGATCCACTGATCCACCGCGACAGCGGCAATGATCAAAACGCCTATCAACAGATACGTCCATTGCGCGTCCGCGCCCATCAACCGCAGGCCCAGCGTGAACACCCCCACGATCAACGCGCCGAAAAATGTCCCCAGGATCGAGCCACGGCCCCCGAAAAGCGAGATACCCCCGATCACCACGGCTGTGATGCTTTCGATGTTCAGAAGCTGGCCAGAGGTCGGAGATACGGAGCCGATCCGGCCGATCAACGCCCAGCCGGCAAATCCGCAGATCAGACCTGCGACCGCATAAACAGAGATCAACGTACCTTTGACATTGACGCCCGACAGCTCGGCGGCTTCGGGGTCATCGCCCACGGCATAGACATGGCGACCCCACGCCGTGTGGCGCAGCGCATAGGCCAGCACGATGACCAGCAACACCATGAACAACACGCCGACGGTAAAGACCGCGCCGCCGATCTTGAACTTCGCGCCAAGCAGTTGCAGCAGGGCCGCGTTCTCGGCGATATCCTGACTGCGGATCGTCTCGTTGGCGGAATAGAGGAAGTTGGCGGCCAGAACGATTTGCCACATGCCGAGCGTGACAATGAAGGGCGGCAGTTTCATGACAGCGATAAGCCAGCCGTTAAGGTACCCGATGGCGGTGCCGATTATCAGACCGCAAGCGACGGCCACCTCGACGGGCAAGCCGTAGCGGAAGGTAAATTGTCCCATCACCACCGAGGAGATGACGGCAATGGCGCCGACACTCAGATCGATCCCGGCGGTCAGGATCACCAGCGATTGGGCGGCCGCGACGATCCCCACGATTTGCACCTGTTGCAAGATCAGGGTCAGCGCGAAGGGGGAGAAGAATTTGGAGCCCAAAAGCAGCCCAAACACAACAATGGAGGCGACCAGAACAATCAGCGGAACCAGGGCTGGGTTAACATGCAACCAATGCTGTACGGTGCCTAAGGCGCCGCGATGCGGGTCTTCAAACTTGGCGATACCGTCCCCGGATGTATCCGCTTGTGACATGACTTCCCTCCCCATTTATGCGCGCATTTAGGTGAAGGGGCGGACCAGGCCGCCCCTCCTTTCAAACCATAGCCTATTTGGTGTTTGGCGTCTTTAACCCCAGCAGAGGTTTGTGCCTTGTGTGGTGTCGATGCTTTCGACACCATCTGCAGGCTCGTCGGTGACCAACGCCACGCCGGTGTCAAAGAAGTCCTTGCCCGGTGTCAGTGCTGGCTTGGTGCCGTCTTTGGCCCAGGCGGCAATCGCCTCGACGCCTTTGGAGGCCATCAGCAACGGGTATTGCTGCGATGTCGCACCGATGATGCCGTCCTTGACGTTTTGAACGCCGGGGCAACCGCCATCCACTGATACGATCAGCACGTCGTTTTCGCGGCCAAAGGATTTCAGCGCCTCATAGGCTCCAGCGGCGGCAGGTTCGTTGATGGTGTAGACCACGTTGATGCCGGGGTCTTTGGCCAACAGGTTTTCCATCGCCCGGCGACCGCCTTCTTCATTGCCTTGGGTGACGTCGTTGCCCACGATGCGCGGGTCGGTTTCATCACCGTTTACGTTTGGATCGGCCAGATCAATGCCGAAACCTTGCAGGAAGCCCTGGTCGCGCAGAACGCCAACGGTTGGCTGTGACACGGCCAGATCGAGCATGGCAATTTTCGCGTTCGCGGCATCATCACCCAGTTTTGCAGCGGCCCATTTTCCGATCAGTTCACCTGCCACGAAGTTGTCAGTGGCGAAGGTCGCGTCGGCTGCATCAATTGGCGACAGCGGAGTATCAAGCGCAATCACGACAAGACCGGCGTCACGCGCTTGCTGAACAGAGGACACGATGGAGGAAGTGTCGGACGCGGTCAGCAGGATGCCTTTTGCGCCATCCGCGATGCAGGTCTCAATCGCAGCCACTTGTGTTTCGTGGTCGCCGTCAACTTTGCCCGCGAAGGATTTCAGCGTCATGCCAAGCTCTGCGGCTTTTGCCTCAGCGCCTTCCTTCATCTTGACGAAGAACGGGTTGGTGTCGGTTTTCGTGATCAGGCACGCAGTGATCGCATGGCCATCGGCGAAGGCCGCACCGGACAGGGCGGTCATGGCGACAGCGGTTGAAGCGAGTAGTTTTTTCATGGTGTCCTCCCAGACAATTGGTCCGAACAATCGGAGCAGTCTCCCGCAATCTTAGCGGAATTAACCTTAAGAAACGCGATTCTCTTGGGTAGGTCAATAAATAAATAAACTTGATTTATTAATTAATCCTGCCATCTTTAACCTGACAATTTTTGCATGTAAGGGCTCAGGTATGGATGGGTCGAAAGTCAGATCGCTAAGTGGCGGCGTGAACCAAAGCGGTTTGCGCGACCATAACGAACGCCTGCTTTTATCCATGCTGCAACGCAATGGCGCGATGCCCGGAAGTGATCTGGCGCGGATAGCGGGGCTGTCGCCGCAGACGGTTTCGGTGATCTTGCGCAAGTTGGAAAATGACGGGCTTTTGGCGCGTCGGGACCCGGTGCGGGGCAAGGTCGGCAAGCCGTCCATTCCGATGGCACTGTCGCCAGACGGTGTGTTTTCGCTGGGGGTCAATATCGGGCGACGCACTGCCAAGATCGTCTTGATGGATTTCACCGGCGTTGTGCGGGCCGAGCGGGCAACACGTTTTCAATACCCTCTGCCTGCCGAAATTTTTGCGTTTCTCAAAGTGGCTTTTGAAGAGCTTTCCGGTGTGCTCACCCCTGAGCTGCGCGCGCGGATTTGCGGGGTGGGGGTCGCCGCACCGTTTGAGTTATGGAACTGGCACGAGATGGTCGGGGCCAGTGCGGAAGAGTTCGCTCTGTGGAAGGGCATCAGCTTTCAAGACGAAATTGCGGAGTTCTCCGATCTTCCCGTGCATGTGGTCAATGATGCCACCGCCGCTTGCCGGGCGGAGCATATCTACGGGCGCGGCAAGGAGTTTCGCGACTATGCTTATTTCTTCGTTGCTGCCTTTGTGGGTGGCGGGATCGTTCTGAACCATTCGGTTTTTGAAGGCCATCAGGGCAATGCGGGCTCTTTGGGATCGCTGCGCAGTGTCGGCCCCAACGGGGAAAGCCGCCAGCTGATCGACATCGCGTCCATCCATCTGCTGGAGGCGCGTCTGATCGAAGTTGGTCTTGATCCCAAGGGGCTTTGGAAGAGCGACGACTGGAGCCCCTATGAACGCTACGTGGAACCCTGGATCAGGCAAACCGCCCAAGAGCTTGCGAAAGCGGCGCTGTCCACCTGCGCAGTGATCGATTTTGAAGCGATCATCATTGATGGCGGCCTGCCGTCGAATGTGAAGAAAACGCTGGTGGAACGAACGCGGCGCTATCTGCTCAACCAGGACATGCGCGGCCTGATCCCACCTCGGATTGAGGCCGGGGATATGGGGCGCAAAGCCCGGGAGATTGGCGCGGCAAGCGGCCCGATCTGGTCGCAATTCTTGCTGAAATCAAATGCGGGATTGGTGGACGTGGGATAGGGCGTGCCCCCGCCATGCGTCGCCCCTCTTTACATTTCCGAAGGCTCTGCGAGGGTTGAGGTGATCACACAGCGGGGGGCGCATCCATGACCGATTTCCTACTTTTGGCGTTCATTTTCCTGATCGCGGGAGTGCTGGCGGTGCCGATTGCCTCGCGGCTGGGCTTGGGTTCGGTCCTTGGCTATCTGATTGCAGGGATCGTGATCAGCCCAGTGCTGGCGCTGTTGAATGTTGACGTTGTTTCGATCCAGCATTTCGCGGAGTTCGGCGTGGTCATGATGCTGTTTCTGGTGGGGCTGGAGTTGGAGCCAAAGCTGCTTTGGTCGATGCGCGCGCGGCTAATGGGGCTTGGCGGCGGGCAGGTTGGCATAACCACCCTCGTGGTAATGGCGGCGGCAATGTTGATGGGGCAGGTCTGGACCGTGGCGCTGGCAATTGGTCTGGTGATGGCCCTGTCCTCCACCGCGATCGTGTTGCAAACCCTAAACGAAAAGGGCCTGATGAAAAGCGACGGCGGGCAATCGAGTTTCTCCGTGCTTCTGTTTCAAGACATTGCCGTTATCCCGATGCTGGCGCTTTTGCCATTGTTGGCGCTGCCCGAATTAGCGGACACGGTTTCTCAGGTGGTTGGCGATGGCGGCGCGCATGGCGACGGACATGGTGGGGATAGTCACGGCGATGATAACGATGGTGGGCACGGGGCCTCCATGAGCCTCGTGGATGGTTTGCCCGGATGGGGTGCTGCGCTGGTGACGCTTGGCGCGATTGGCGCGGTGATCGGCGCGGGATCGTTCCTGACAGGCCCCATTTTCCGTTTCATCGCCGCCGCCCAATTGCGGGAACTATTCGTGGCCACGGCCTTGATGATGGTCATCGGCATTGCGCTGTTGATGACGCTGGTGGGCCTGTCGCCCGCGCTGGGCACGTTTCTTGCGGGCGTCGTGCTGGCCAACAGCGAATACCGTCACGAGCTGGAAAGCGACATTGATCCGTTCAAAGGCCTGCTTTTGGGGCTGTTTTTCATGACCGTAGGGGCAGGGATCAACTTCACCCTTCTATTTGACAATTTCGCGCAGATCATCGGCCTGACCTTGGGGCTGATTTTGGCGAAAGCGGCAGTGCTTTACGGGCTTGCGATCATATTTAAACTTGGCGGGTCTGATCGGTGGCTGTTCTCGCTTGGGCTGGCGCAGGCTGGCGAGTTTGGCTTTGTCCTTTTGTCTTTCACCGTCGCGAATGCGGTTATTCCGACCGAGCTTGCCGACAGGCTGTTGCTGATCGTTGCTGTGTCCATGCTGTTGACGCCTGCGCTGTTTATCCTGTTCGACAAGGTCATCATCCCGCGATTTGGCGGCACGGAGGACCGGGAGATGGATGACATCGCCGAGCATGGCGACATCATTATTGCCGGGCATGGTCGGGTTGGCGGCATCGTCAGCCGGATGCTGCGGGGCAGTGGCTTTTCGCCGACTGTGATTGATTTCAGTTCCAAACAGCTGGAAATGCTTAAGGCTTTCGACGTGCAGGCCTATTACGGGGATGCGACGCGGCCTGATCTTCTGGCCTCGGCCGGGATTGCGGACGCGAAGCTGTTTGTCATTGCGATAGATGGCAAGGATCAGATCACGGAACTGGCGAAATACATCCGTGCTAACTACCCCAATGTGCACATCGTGGCCCGTGCAGTGGATCGAAACCATGTCTATGATCTGTGGTTTGCAGGCTGCCGCGACATCATCCGGGAGACCTATGACAGTTCGCTCAGGATGGGGCGCTCCTCGATCGAGGCGCTGGGCTATTCGCGTGATCAGGCCGACCGCATGGTCGGGGTGTTCAGCAGCATCGACGCCCAAGGCATGTTGCAAGCGGCAGAGCATTACGACCCGGCTGTGCCTCCGCTGGAAAATGAGAAATATCTGGCCTCGATCCGGGAAAACCGCGGGGATTACGAGGCGGATATGGCCGCGCGCATTGACGCGATCAAAGCGGAAAAGGCCTGAAACCCTTGCAATAACCGCGTGTGGATCGTAGCGTTCCGTACAGCAGGAATGGAGATTTTATGACCCGTTGAAGTGGGGCCCGCAGATGCGCCCCGATGCACAGACCAAACAGACGAGCGGCCTGACCTTGCGCGTCAGGGCCCAGTTTGGACTGTGTCAGACCCTTTAACGACATCGCTGCCGAGGACGTCTTGGCGCAGACATGAAAGCTTCAGAAAATGACACGGGACTATTCCCAATTCCTTCCAATCACTGAGACCGACACCGCCAAACCAAAGATACTTTCGCCTCTGGACGCATTGGGGTGGCAAAGCTTCTTTGCTCAACAAACTGATATAGACGAGATGGCTCTGACGCCGCCTGTGCGCGTCGTTGAAGTGCATCGAAACGCCCTGCACGCGTTGGGCGACGGGATCGACACTATGGTGCCGCCGGGACCGGATGCCACGGTTGGTGACTGGTTGCTATTGGACCCGGACCAGCCTGCGCAAAGCCGGGTTCTGGATCGCAAAAGCCTGATCAAACGTCGCGCGCCGGGACATGACCGACGGGTACAATTGATCGCCGCCAATATCGACACGACTTTCGTGGTGACCTCCTGCAATGACGATTTCAACGTCGCCCGGCTGGAGCGCTACATCGCTTTGGCGTTTGAGGCCGATGCCGCTCCGGTCATTTTGCTGACCAAGCTTGATTTATGTGAGGTCCCTGACGCCTATATTGATCAGGCGAAAGCGATCTCTGATCTGGTGCCGGTCGTTGCCTTGGACGCGCGTGGCAGCGATCCGCAAGACAAGCTGGCTGGCTGGTGCAAACCCGGTCAGACCGTTGCCTTCCTTGGGTCTTCCGGGGTTGGGAAATCGACTTTGACCAATGCATTGTCCGAGGGTCTGAACCTTAAGACGCAGGCCATTCGCGAAGATGATGCCCGGGGGCGGCACACCACAACGCGGCGGCAGCTACATATCGTACCGGGGGGCTGTGCAGTCCTTGATACGCCGGGAATGCGGGAGTTACAGCTAACGGGCGCGGCCTCGGGTGTGGGTGATGTGTTTGCGGATCTGGAAACCCTCGCCGAGGGATGCAAGTTTCGCGATTGTCAGCACCTGAGCGAGCCGGGCTGCGCGGTCGTCGCAGCGCTTGAAGCCGGTGAGATAGATCAGGCGCGGTTTGATCGCTGGCAGAAGCTGGTGGCGGAAGATCAGTTCAACTCCGCGACTTTGGCGCAACGCAAAAACAAAGACAAATCCTTGCGAAAACAGGTGCGGCGCATCCAGAAAACCAACAAGAAATAGCCGCCCTGCTGTGGCCTTGGCTCAACAATATTCGGGGCCACAGCGCTTTATCGCTTTGCAAGCATGGCAAGCGACGTGATTTGCGTTAGGTTGCAGGCCAACATAAGACACCTATAGGCAGGCGCGAGGGCTTCGGGATGAGCGGTTTACTGGCATTATTGGACGACGTGGCGGCAATCGCGAAGCTTGCAGCGACCCAGCTCGATGATATCGCAGCCTATGCTGGCAAGGCGGGCACGAAGGCGGCGGGTGTTGTCATTGATGATGCCGCCGTCACCCCAAAATATGTCACTGGCCTGCCTGCCGCGCGTGAATTGCCGATCGTTTGGAAGATTGCGCGGGCGTCGTTTTTCAACAAGCTGGTGATCTTGCTGCCGGCGGCTTTGCTGCTCAACGCGTTCCTGCCATGGCTTCTGACGCCGCTATTGATGCTGGGCGGGTGTTATCTGTGTTTTGAGGGGGCCGAGAAGGTCTGGCATCTGTTCAAGCCCCATGAAGAACACCACGAAAAGCCCGTTGAAACTCTGGATGCCGCGCATTTGGAAGAAACCCGCGTGGCAGGTGCAATCAAAACCGATTTCATCTTGTCGGCGGAGATCATGACGATCTCGCTCGCAACAATCGACAATGACAGCGTCTGGATCCAGGGTGGGGCGCTGGCCATTGTGGCCATCGGTATCACGGCATTGGTCTACGGGGCGGTGGCGTTGCTGGTGAAAGCGGATGATGTCGGATTGAAGTTGACCCAAGTGGGTCGCTGGGCGGGCACACGGGCCTTTGGGCGCGGCTTGGTTCGTGCAATGCCTACGATTATGACCGTCATTGCCACTGTTGGCACGGCGGCGATGTTGTGGGTCGGCGGCTCGATCATTGTGCATGGCATCAAAGACCTTGGCTGGCCTGTTCTTTATACCGAGATTCACCATCTGGCTGAGATGATCGGCCATGGCGCGGGCAGTGCCGAAGGGTTCGTGACATGGCTTGTCACCGCCACTGCAGATGGCATTCTGGGTCTTGCTTTGGGGCTCCTGCTGATCCCGGTCGTCACCAAGATCATCATGCCGATCTTCGCGATGGTCTCAAAGTCGGATGCGAAGGCTGGCAGCCACTAGCGCCAACTAGCCAAAAGCGATCTGTGCCTTCACGGCCTGTGTCCGGTCTGAGGCCAGCTCAAACGCGTCGACCGCATCTTTCATCGGCAAGGTATGCGTGATCAGCGGTTTGACGTCGATCAGACCTTTCTGCATCAGCTCTACCCCGGTGAAGAATTCCTGATGGAACCGGAACGAGCCTTTCAGTTGCAGCTCTTTCGCGGTCATCGCCTGCACCGGCAGCGTCATGTCGCCACCAAGACCAAGTTGAACAATAGTGGCACCGGGGCGCAGGGCCGGGATTGTGCTGGCCAAGGCAGCCGCGACGCCGGAGCACTCAAACAGCACGTCGAAATGGCCTTTCCCCCCGGAGAACTGTTCCATCGCGTCCGGTGTTTCTGCCACATTGATCGTGCCGTCCGCACCGATCCTGCGGGCCATATCAAGGGTGAAGGGCGTGATATCGGTGGCAATAATCTCGGCCGCACCGGCGCGTCGGGCGACCAGTATGCACAACATGCCAATGGGGCCGCAGCCGGTGATCAGGACACGCTTGCCCACTATGTCACCGGCTTGTCTGGCGGCGTGCAGACAGACGGCCAAAGGCTCTCCCACGGCGGCCTCGCCAGCGCTTAGCCCATCGGCTATGGCGCATTGGCTGGCATCGGCAACCAGCGTTTCGCGAAACGCGCCTTGGATGTGGGGGAACGGCATCGCGGAGCCATAAAACCGCATGTTCAGGCAGTGATTATGGGTGCCTGCATGACAATATTTGCAATCGTGGCACGGCCGGGAGGGGGAGACGGCCACAAGTTGACCAACCTGCAAACCTGTTACCCCGTCGCCCAATTCTGCGATGTGGCCCGCGACCTCATGGCCCAGGATCATCGGCTCTTTCAGGCGCACCGTGCCGAAGCCGCCATGGTTGTAGTAATGCAGGTCAGAGCCACAGATCCCGCCAGCCGCCATTTTGATCAAAACCTGACCGGGACGGGGGGCTTCAGGCGCGACTTCTTCGAGTCTCAGATCCTTGGCCGCGTGTGCTACGATTGCTTTCATCTCGTTCCCCGATAAGTTTCAAGCTGAATTGGCCAGCATGATTGGCGTCATGTTTATTGACGATAGGTTACCGGTAACATAAGTCTCAATGAACAGACCGTCGAGCAGAAATTTAGGAGATTTCATGACCAATTCAGCCGCTTTATTCGATCTCACTGGCACGCGCGCCCTGATCACCGGATCTTCGCAAGGGATCGGCTTTGCCTTGGCCAAAGGACTGGCCGGTGCCGGCGCGGAAATCGTGCTGAACGGTCGCAACACCGACAAGCTGGAAGCCGCTGCCGCCGAGCTGCGCGAAGACGGGGCCACAGTGCACACATTGGCCTTTGATGCGACAGATCATGGCAAGGTGCGCGAAGCCGTTGACGGGTTCGAAGCGGCGACGGGCGCGATTGATATTCTGGTGAACAATGCGGGCATGCAGCACCGCACGCCGCTGGAAGATTTCCCAGCCGACGCGTTTGAAAAGCTTTTGCGCACCAATATCACCAGCGTTTTCAATGTGGGCCAAGCGGTGGCGCGTCATATGATCAAGCGCGGCAAAGGCAAGATCATCAACATCGCCTCTGTGCAGACTGCGCTGGCCCGACCCGGCATCGCGCCTTACACGGCGACCAAAGGGGCCGTGGGCAACCTGACCAAAGGCATGGCCACGGATTGGGCGCAGCACGGGCTGCAATGCAATGCTATCGCGCCGGGGTATTTCGACACGCCGCTCAACGCGGCCCTCGTGGCGGACCCGGACTTCACGACTTGGCTGGAAAAGCGCACGCCTGCCGGGCGTTGGGGCAATGTCGAAGAACTGGTGGGCGCGTGCATTTTTCTCGGTTCTGCGGCGTCGAGCTTTGTGAACGGCCACACGCTTTATGTCGATGGCGGGATTACCAGCTCGCTTTGATCCGGCGTTTATCGCCCCTTTCCGGACGTCTTGGTGTCGCCTATATTGCCGTATCCGGCGCGGCTTAGGGTCGGCGGAAGATGTGCGGTTTATCTCAGGGGCGTCATGGCAATTCGGGAAAAGAAAGGGCGTACGGACGCGCAAAACCCGCTATGCCGCTTCGAGATTTTCGTCTCGAAAGGGTTTTGCAGCTTCGAGGTCAGCGCCATCGTTCACACGTTGATGCTGGCCAATAAAGTGTGCGGCCGGGAAGCGTATACCTGGCGGATTGTCTCCGAGGATCCCGGCTATGTCGCCAGCATGGGCGAGATCATTTTGCGCGCGGAGCCTTGCGTGCATGATCACGCTGTTCATGATGTGCTGTGCGTTGTTGGCGGCGAGACTGCGGCAGAGAAAACCTGGATGCAGCGCACACGGATGATGCAGCGGATCGGGCGTGTCGCAGTGCTGTTTTCTGACGCTGCGACCGCTTATATCCGTGCTACCCGAAACCCACCCGGCAAGGTTACAACCCATTGGCGCGATGTCGATCTGCTGGAGGAAACCGGCTCTTTTCCGAACTTGACAGGGAACCTTTCGGAGAATTCTGCAGGGATCATAACGGCTGCAGGTCATGGCGCAACGGCGGAGCTGATCATCGGTTTGATCTCGCGGGATCTGACCGGGCAACAGATCGCTGAATTGGGTTGTTTGCTGGTCTTGCCGACAATCCGCAAAACCGACGCGGAGCAACCGCGCTCCATTTCGGACAATGAGGCGTTGTTTGACAGCCGCGTCACTCAAGCCGTGCGCCTGATGGAGAGCCAGATAGCGGAGCCTTACACGATTGCCGAGCTGACGGAGAGCCTTGACGTCTCTGCCCGGCATCTGGAGCGGATTTTCCGCGCCGCTTTTGACCTGACGCCTGGCAAGTTTTACAAACGACTGCGCACCAAGCGGGCGCGCAGGATGATCGAAGAGACCAATATGGCGCTGCTTGATGTGGCGGTGGCGACCGGGTTCAGCTCCACCGGAACTCTGGCGATTGCGGTGCGTGAAGAATACGGTGTGACGCCCACACAGATGCGGTCGCGCAGGCAGATCAAACTGCTGAAATTCGACGCGCAGCCTGACCACCGGCTTCCAAACTAGGCCGTCTGTCGCCCGCGGGCTTAAGTCGGCCTAATACGCGCGGTCCAAAAGCAAGCAGGTTTCGCTGTTCGACACGCCTGAAATCTCGCGCACCTCGCGCAAAGCCCGGTCAAATTCAGCCAGTGATGTTGTCTCCAGTCTGGCCACCAGATCCCAAGCCCCGTTGGTGCTATGCAGGCTGGACACTTCGGGCATTTTTCGCAGCTTGGCGATCACGCTGCGGGTCAGGCTGCCCTGCACCTCCACCAACATGATCGCGTGGATCAAATCGTCAGAGCCCGGGTCTTCCAGATTGATGGTGAACCGCTTGATCGTGCCGTTTTCGGTGAGCCGTTCCAGACGGTTTTTCACTGTGACACGGGCCAGACCAAGCTCTGCCGCAAGGGTCGTCACTGAGGCGCGCGCGTTCATCTTGAGCGCGCCGATCAAGGCTCTGTCTGTATCATCTAGCATCATTTTTGATCCTTAGCTTTTCAAAATGATAGCTGAAACCGTCAATTTGATCAATTTGAACTCTCAATTTGATCGTGGTGACTTGCAATAAAGCGACAACAGGATCGTAGCAGGAGACCTCAAGATGCATCCGTTAAGCTGTAGTTTGGTCGGCGCGCCCGTGCAATCGGGCGCTGGTGTGCGTGGCTGCCTGATGGGGCCGGACGCATTCCGCACCGCGGGGCTGGCCGAGACATTGACTGATCTGGGCCACAAGGTTGAAGACCGCGGCGACGTCACCCCACGGGCCGTGGGCGCGCTTCACCACTCAAACCCTGCCATTCACAATCTGGATGAAACGGCGGGCTGGGCCGCGGCCTTGCAAGACGCGGCTTACGAGGCTGCAAAATCCTCCGACCTGCCGATATTTCTGGGCGGCGATCATTCGCTGTCAATTGGCACCGTGGCCGGCATCGCGCGCCACAGCGCAGATCAGTTGCGCCCGCAATTTCTGCTTTGGCTGGATGCCCATCCTGACCTGCACACGCTTGCTTCTACCGACAGTGGCAACCTGCATGGCACACCGGTTGCGTATCTTATGGGCCAAGACGGGTTTGACGGATATTACCCCGCAATGCCCGCCCCGATCCCGGCGGAAAACATCTTCATGATGGGGCTGCGCTCGGTCGACCGGTTTGAGCATGAATTGATCACGCAGACCCCTGTTGCGGTCCACGACATGCGCGCGATGGATGAAGAGGGTGTCAAAGCCCCGCTGGAGCGTTTTCTGGCGCGTGTCAAAGGGGCAGGCGGCGCGCTGCATGTCAGCCTTGATGTCGATTTTCTGGACCCTGCGATTGCGCCTGCGGTGGGCACCACGGTTCCCGGCGGGGCCACGTTTCGCGAAGCGCATCTGATCATGGAGCTTTTATGCGACAGCGGTCTGGTTACTTCCCTCGATCTGGTGGAACTGAACCCGTTTCTGGATGAGCGCGGGCGCACGGCGTCGCTGATGGTTGATCTGTGCGCCAGCCTTCTGGGGCGCAAAGTTCTGGACCGTCCAACCCGGAGATACTCATGACCTCTAATATAAACCTCGCACCTTCGCGGATGGCTATGGTGCCTTTCGTTTCTGTCGACAACATGATGAAACTGGTCAACGAGATCGGACCTGCCAGAATGATGGCCCAGATCGCGGGCTACATCGAAGAGGATTTCAAGCGCTGGCCGCTTTTTGACAAGACACCGCGGGTTGCGGCGCATTCCGATGAAGGCGTGATCGAGTTGATGCCGACTTCCGACGGGGAGACCTACGGCTTCAAATATGTCAACGGACATCCTGCGAATATGGCGCGCGGCTATCAGACCGTAACGGCGTTTGGTGTATTGGCGCGGGTCGATAACGGCTACCCGATATTGTTCTCCGAGATGACAGTTTTGACGGCGTTGCGCACAGCCGCAACCTCGGCGGTGGCGGCGAAATACCTGGCCCCGAAAGGGGCTTCTGTCATGGCGATGATCGGCAATGGCGCGCAATGCGAGTTTCAGGCGCTGGCGTTTCAGGAAATTCTCGGGATCGACACCGTGCGGCTTTATGACATCGATCCTGTTGCGACCGACAAGGCGGCAGAAAACCTCGCTGAAACGGGGCTGACTATCGTGAAATGCACAAGTTCTGAGGAGGCCGTCAGCGGAGCGCAGATCATCACGACCTGCACCGCCGACAAGCAATATGCCACGATCCTGACCGACAACATGGTGGGTGCGGGCGTGCATATCAACGCCATTGGCGGGGACTGTCCCGGCAAAACCGAATTGCACCGCGACATCCTTCTTCGCTCGGACATTTTCGTGGAATTCCCGCCGCAGACCCGCATTGAGGGCGAGATCCAGCAGCTGGACCCTGACCATCCCGTGACAGAGTTGTGGGAGGTCATGACGGGGGCAGCAAAGGGCCGGGTTACGCCAGAGCAGATTACGTTGTTTGACAGCGTGGGCTTTGCGACCGAGGATTTCTCCGCCCTGCGCTATGTCCATGAACAGCTGCAAAGCCGGAAGCATTACGTCGACCTCGATATCTTGGCCGACCCCGATGATCCGCGCGATCTGTTTGGCATGGTGCGCCGCGCAAAGGGCTGAGGCGAAAACGCGGGATAAGCAAATCTGATTTGCACGCCCTGTGAAGACGTGAAAAGCTGTCCCGGGAGCAGTTGGGACAAAGGGGCGACGCCACGGAATGGGCGATATTTTCGACGGCCTGAGGTCAGCCTTCTGGCTGATCGCGACGCTGGATGGCGATCTGGTCAACATCACACTCCGCTCTTTGCAAGTGTCGCTGACGGCGTTGGTGATCGCCTGTGCGCTTGCCATTCCGTTGGGCACATGGCTGGCCATTCGCAGGTTTCGTCACCGCCGCACGGTGATTGCGCTTTTGAACGCGTTGATGGGCCTGCCGCCCGTTGTTGTGGGGCTGATCGTCTACATCCTGTTGTCCCGCTCTGGTCCTTTTGGCGTGCTTGGACTGCTCTTTACACCCACGGCCATGATCATCGCGCAGGTGATCATCATCACGCCGCTGATCGCGTCGATCACGCATCAGGCGATGCGCGATCTTTGGGCCGAGTATCATGATCTGCTGATCTCTCTGAACACCAGCCGGGGTCAGCGGATCAAGGCGCTGGTCTGGGATGGTCGCCGCACGCTTTTGACGGCGGCTTTGGCGGGCTTCGGGCGCGCCATTGGCGAGGTTGGCGCGATCATGATCGTGGGCGGCAATATCGACCAGATCACGCGAGTTCTGACGACGGCGATTGCTTTGGAAACCGGCAAGGGTGATTTCGGACTGGCGCTTGGCTTGGGCTTCGTGCTGATCGCGCTGGCGGTCGTGGTAAATCTTGCAATCCACATGTTGTCGCGCACCGAAAGGGAGGGTCGCTGGTGAGTGCCTCTTTGCTTCCCGCCCGGTTGTCAGAGGGCGTCGTGCGCCGTCGCGGCAAGACCATCCTTGGCCCTGTCTCCTTGGAGATCACGGCCAGCGGGCTGACCATGGTTCTGGGCCCGAACGGGTCGGGCAAAACCACCTTGCTGCGTGTGCTGCACGGGGTGGAGCGGTTAAGCGCGGGCGACATGCAGTGGGGCGGTGATCTTGGCACCGCGCAATCGCGGCAGGCTTACGTGTTTCAAACGCCCATCATGATGCGCCGCTCCGTCGCGGATAATCTGGCATATCCTTTGCAACTTGTTAGCACGGCGAAGCCAGAGATCGCCGCGCGCGTGACGGCTTGGGCCGATCGGATTGGTCTTGGCGGCGCGCTGGATCAAAGCGCTATGCGGCTCTCTGGTGGGGAAAAGCAGAAACTGGCACTGGCGCGCGCGCTGATCCGGGAACCTGAAGTGTTGTTTCTGGACGAGCCCTGCGCCAATCTCGATGGGCGATCCACCCGCGAGATTGAGGCGATCTTGCAAGAGGCATTGACTGCCGGCACGCGGATCATCATGGCGACCCATGATCTGGGGCAGGTGCGCCGTCTGGCTGATGAGGTTGTCTTTCTGCACAGGGGCGAGATATTGGAAACCGGACCTGCAAAAGCGTTTCTGAACGCGCCGGTTAGTGCGCAGGCGCATGCTTTTCTGGGCGGAGATATTGTCGAATGATCAGGGCGCTATCAGTTGTTTTTGCAATATTTTTTGCCACGGTGGCGCAGACGGAAACACTGCGCGTGGCGGTGACGACATCGTTTAACAACTCTGGGCTGTCGGAGGTGTTGTTGCCAGCGATCAAGGAAGATACCGGGCTTGACGTGCAATTGCTGGTTGTGGGCACGGGGCAGGCTTTGCGGCTTGGGCAAGCGGGCGACGTGGATGCGATCCTCGTGCACTCGAAATCGGCGGAAGAGGCGTTCGTGGCGGAGGGTTACGGCACCCACAGACGTCAGATCATGTATAATGATTTCGTGCTGATCGGCGCGGTGGAAGACCCCGCCGGGATCAAAACCGCGCGATCCGCTTCGGAGGCGTTTGGCGCGATCGCCGCGGCCGAGGCGCTGTTTGTTAGTCGGGGCGATGACAGCGGCACCCACAAGAAGGAACGTGCCTTGTGGATGGCGGCAAATCTTGACCCTGACCAGTTTGGCAGCTGGTACCGGGCCGTGGGTGCGGGCATGGGGGCCAGCCTGAACGCGGCCACTGGCATGGGGGCTTACATCCTGTCGGACCGGGCCAGTTGGCTGAATTTTGGCAACAAAACCGGGATGGCGTTGCTTTATGCCGGCGATCCGGTTTTATTCAATCAATACAGTTATTTGCCTGTTGACCCCGCGCGGCATGCCCATGTCAAACATGATGCGGCCTTAGCGCTGGAGGCGTGGTTAACGGGCACCCGCGCGGAGGCGTTGATAAACGGCTATAGGATCGACGGTGAGACGCTTTTCACCTTCAACGCGGACCCAGGTTAACCGCTAGGCGTTACCACCTTCGATCAGCTTTTTCGCAAGGTCGCGGTAGGCACTGGCCTGCGGGGAGTTGGGCTTGGCCACAACAATCGGCGCGCCGGTGTCGGAGGCTAGCCTGATATCCAGATGCAGCGGGATTTCTGCCAGCAGGGGAACGCCCAGCTTCTCGGCCTCTTTGGCGACGCCGCCATGGCCGAAAATATGCTCCTCATGGCCGCAATTGGTGCAGATATGCGTGCTCATATTCTCGACCATGCCCAGAATTGGCGTGCCAAGCTGGTTGAACATATCTATGCCCTTGCGCGCGTCTAGCAGCGCCACATCCTGCGGGGTTGAAACGACAATAGCGCCTGTGACTTCGGTTTTTTGGGCCAGGGTCATTTGCACATCGCCAGTACCGGGTGGCAGATCGACGATCAGCACGTCAAGCTCTCCCCATTGCACTTGCATCAGCATCTGTTGCAAAGCGCCCATCAACATCGGACCCCGCCAGACAACGGCCTGATCTTCATTGACCATCAGGCCCATGGACATCATCGTAACGCCATGATTTCGCAACGGAATGATCGTTTTTCCATCGGGAGAGGCAGGGCGGCCAGAGACGCCCAGCATGCGTGGTTGCGACGGCCCATAAACGTCAGCATCCAACAGGCCAACCTTGCGCCCTTCCGCTGCCAAAGCGCAGGCCAGGTTCGCCGACAGTGTTGATTTACCAACGCCACCCTTGCCGGAGGCCACGGCCAGAATGCGCGCGACGCCGGGCACTTTTTCGGGGCCTTGGGGCTTGGGCTTGCTGCCGCCTTTCAGATCAGGTGGCGGCGCTTTTGTGGAATGCGCCGTCAGCAGGGCGGAAACGGTTGAAACGCCGTCCAACGCGGCCACGGCTTTTTCGGCGACGGCGCGCAAGGCTTCATAGTTTTTGGCCTGCTCCGGGGCCACTTCGATCACGAAGCGCACAGCCTCGCCTTCCACGGTTAACGCGCGCACAAGCCCGCCCGTAACAATGTCTTTTTCCGAGATCGGATCGACGATGGTTTTGAGCGCTGTTTGTACGTCTTCGCGAGTGACTGCCACGGGATTTCTACCTTTTGAAAAGTGAACGCGTTAGGACTGCTTACCCAAACTCGGGCGCGGCAGGAAGGGGGGCTGCGCATTCGTGTGGCTTCTTTGAAGAGTTAAGCCGCTTACGGCGCAATCCAAGTGCCTTTGAAACCGTCCGCGCGCGTGAAGCTGGCGCGGCGGTGCAGGTCGGGCCCGAGATAGACCGTATCAATAGCCTGAATTGTGCAGTTCAAGACCATAAAGCGGCTCTGTTCGCTGCTTGGGATGTAGTCCTCGGCCGCCGCCATCGGTGTGCCCGGCGTCGGAGTGCCGCCGTAGTTTTGCGGGGCTGTGCCGCGAAACGTCTGCCAGATTTCTTCGGGGCCTTGGGTGATCTCAACATCGACGCTGAGGCGGATTTGGAACAGATCGCGGTCCCAGACGAGCACGGAGGCTTTCGGGTGCGCACCTAATTCATTGATCTTGTTGGTCGCACCGTCGGTAAAAAGTTCTACCGCGGCCAGATCGCGGTTTGCACTGCGCAAAACCAATGTCCGCGCCTGCGGGTAACCGTCCAAGCCCAAGGTTGCCAAAGTGATGAAGCGGCCGAGGGCGTCGGGGCTTTCCACCCCCTCCACAAGGGTCTTCCACATGTGGTCCAATGTGCCATTGAGCGTGTGAAGCTCTGTCTCACTCATACCCTGTCATCTCCAGATATCCGCGCCCCTGATGGGTTCCCTCGATCCTAACCGGACCTTCCCAATATGGAAATGCGGTGTCCATCCAGGCATCGGGATTCAGCGCGGAGACGGTGACATTTACGCCGCGCGCAGGCAATTCGACACGCCACCGGACAGGCACGTCGCGGCCGGCGGTTTCGTGATTCTCCAGTGGCGTCGCGATCAGGTCGCCATCTCCAAAGGGTGCGGGCGTGCCATCTGGCTCAATCCACGTGCCGGAGGTGTAGTTCTGCCCGTCGGTCTGGCGCAGCTGAAAGCCCATCATCTTCTCGCCGGTGTCGAAACTCAACGAAAACCAGTCCCAGCCCGTCTGATTGTCCGACAGGGGTTGCGAGGACCATTCGCGGTCGAGCCATGCGGAGCCTGTGACCTTCACCGGGCCGTCTGGCAGTTGCAGGACCCCGTCCACGGCATAAAACGGCTGCGAATAATAGTAACTGGCTTGCCCAGAGGCCGATTTGACGGAGTATCCCCGGTCGCCTTGTGGCACCAGCGGCCCTTTGGCGCTCATCTCCAATGTGTAGCCGAAATCTGTGCCCTGCGCGGTCATTTTTACCGTATCGAAATCGGGGCCTTCCAGTGCCCATTCGTCGATCCAGGCAGAGAAAGGCACGGAGGTGACGCCCGCTTGGCCGATGCCGCCGCGTGCGAAACGTTCGGCCACGAAATGGCGTTCAGGCGTGGTTAACGCGGCGTGGCCCATCCAAATCTGCGGGTCTTGCCAGCCGGAAGTTGTCTCAGGCTTCAGAGCAGAGCGAAAGAGCGTCCATTGCACGCCGTAGTCTCGGCCATCTCCGCCGGTCAGGTTGGCGGTGACGTACCACCATTCGATACGGTAGTCAGGATGGGCACCGTGGTCTTCGGGGAAGG
The DNA here is from genome assembly GCA_964352105.1 of uncultured Rhodobacterales bacterium. Classification (GTDB taxonomy): domain Bacteria; phylum Pseudomonadota; class Alphaproteobacteria; order Rhodobacterales; family Rhodobacteraceae; genus Litoreibacter. Next base: position 19,231 of record CAYGQQ010000015.1, read on the forward strand.
TGAACTGCGCGCCGCGCGTGGGCGTGCTGAACCCTTCGGCATCGGTGCCAAGCCCGGCGAAGCCTTGGGCAAATGCGGCCCCGGCGAGCGTATAGAAAACGAGTGTGAGAACCAATCTAGCGTTCATTTACAAAGACTTTCAGCAAATGCGCGGGCGGGGTTTTGTAAAGTCGCCAAGCGGGCCAGAGACTGGCCAGCACTGCTGCCGCAAGGGCTGCAAACGCCAAAAGCCCCCAGGCGCTGGGGAACAGATACATCGGCAACCGCCAGCCGAAGGCCTCCACATTGATGACGTTGAGCAGGACCCAGGCCAGTGCCAGTCCCAGCGGCACGGCGGCAATCAGGGTCATCGCGGCCAGCAAAACTGCGCGGAGCAATTCAAGTTTTGCGAGACTGCCATGGGTCATTCCCAAGGCCCAGACAGGGGCCAATTGTGGTAAACGCATGCCAGACAAGGTTAACAGACTGGTCAGGATCGCAAAGCCCGCGACGCTGAGGGTCAGCACGTTTAGTGTGGCGGAAACGGTGAATGTCCGCTCGAACACCTCCAGCGAGAACGCCTTGATGGAGGCTTGATCGATCACGGCGTCAGACCCCAGATCGAAACGGTTTACCAGCGCTTCGGTCAAGTCGGCGACCTGATCTGGCGGCACGCGCAAGGCGAATTGAAGCGCGGTCAGGTCGGGAAAGCGAGCGGCCATAATCTGGGTGTTGACCAGAACCTGGATGCGTGGGTTGCCATAATCACTGTAGACGCCTGCAATCAGCGCAGTCCAATCAGGCGCAAGGCGCAGGCTGTCACCGGGGCCGAGGGTCTCGCGCAGCGACAGCTGTTCGTTGATCAAGATGGCCTCCCCCGATGCGACCCGATCCCAGACACCCGGAAGGGCGTCCAGAAGCGGCCAGTTGTCGCGATAGGTTGGGTGGTCGGCGACGCCGAACATCTCTGCCTGGCGGCCCAGGATCTGGGTCTCGGTGTTCAGCAGTGGCAAGACGGCGTCGGTGCGGGTGGCGAGCCAGTCCTGCAATTCGATGGATTGCTCAGGATCGCTGGCGCGCACGTAAAGCTCGGAGGCAAGGCGTTGGTCAAGCCAGCCGGTGAAGGTCAGCCGAAAGCTCGACACCATCGTGCCGACGCCGATATTTGTGGCAAGCGCCAGCAGCAGCGCCATCAGCGCCAGCGACAAGCCGGGGATTTGCTGTCTTGTGTCTGCCCAGAACCATTGGGTTCGGACCCCTGTTGCGAACCTTTCTGCAGCACCGACGCACAGTCGCAAGATCAACGGCAGCGCGAAAGCGGCGCCGATCATCAGGGCCCCCAAGGTCGCAAAGCCTGCGATCACGCCCTTGCCAAAGAGCACGCCCAGCCCCGCCAGCGTAAGCAATCCTACAGCGGAGAGCGCTTGCAACCTCGCGCTGCGGTCGGAGGCCATTGCCCAGGCGCGGGGTTTGGCAGGCGCAAGCACCGGCAGGCGCGCCAGTTTTTGAAGCGCGTTGGCGGAGGCAAGTGCGGTGCCAAGGATCGCGATGGCCATACCGGTCAGCCACCAGTTCGCCCGGAAGGTCAGCGTGCCGTCCACATTGGCCCCGTATAGCCCCGTTAGGGTAGCCGCCACGTCGGGCAGAAGCGCTGCGGCGATCAGATAGCCCAAAGCGGTTCCAAGAAGGCCCGCGACCACGGCGAATATCCCAAGTTCCGCCAGCAGGACTGTAACCAGCAGGCGGGCAGGGACGCCAAGGGCGCGCAGGGTTCGAAACATCGCGCGGCGCTGCTCAAACGCCAGCCCGATCGTGGCATGGACGATGAAGAGCCCCACCGCGAAGGACAGCAAGCCAAAGGCGGTCAGGTTGAGGTGAAAACTATCGGTCAGCCGGGCAAGGTCATTTTGCGCGGCAGCGGCGGTGATTTGAAGCGCGGGCGCGATTTCTGCAAGTGGAGGACGCGAAAGGGGTTGGGTATCGTGCAGCAAAAGGCGGTCGATTTCGCCTGCGCGCTCCAGCAAGTTCTGCGCCACGCCGATATCTGCAAAGACAAGACCGGGGGCAAGGCCGTCAATGGCGCGGATGCGCGGGTCATCTGCCAGATCAGCGGCGGTGTTAGGCGCAGCAAATAGCGCGTCACCTGTCAGAAAGCCGGCACCATCACCTTGCGAAAGGGCGGCTTGTCCTGCGCGGGACCCTTGCGGGGCGGTCAGCGGGTCGATGCCCACCAGTCGGACCTGCTTGCCCGCGATCCGCGCGCGGCCTTCCAACATCGGCGAGACCATCCAACCCGCGCGTCTCAGCGCGATGAATTGCGCCTGAGAAATCGGTGCGGCTTGCGCATGCTCGACCACTGGCCCGGGGCCGGATACGGCGTCGGAGGCTTGGGCATAGGCCGATCTGGCCTCCGAATTGATCGCTTGCACGCCTGAAAATAGCGCGGTTGCCAAGGCCAGCCCCAACACAAGCGTCAGGCATTGCAGCGGCTGGGCGCGCCAATGCGACATCAACGCATGCAATGTGGGGCGGATCATCGCTCCAACGCGCCGCGACGCAGATGCAGGCGGCGGTCCAATTGCCCGGCAAGGCGGTCTGAATGGGTGACCATCAGGAGGGCTGCGTTGCTTGTCGCCACCAGATCCAGCAGCAAACCCATGACCGCGTCGCCCGTGGCCTCATCAAGATTACCCGTGGGTTCATCAGCCAGCACAAGTTTCGGTCGTGCAGCCAAGGCGCGGCCAATGGCGACGCGTTGTTGTTGCCCGCCCGACAGCTGTTCGGGGAATTGTTTGGTCAGCGCCTCCAAGCCCAGACGCGTCGTGATCTCGGTGATCCAATCCTTGTCGACAGCCCCGGATAAGCGGGCTTGAAAGGCGATGTTGTCTGCGACATTCAGCGACGGGATCAGATTGAATTGCTGGAAAACAACGCTGAGAACATCGCGTCTGAGGGCAGCGCGCGCGGGTTCTTTCATACCGGCAAGATCGGTCCCATCTACGCGGATATGGCCTTGATCAAATTCTTCCAGTCCCGCCGCGATATGCAAAAGCGTGCTTTTACCCGACCCACTTTCGCCGGTCAAAGCCAGCGTTTCGCCGGGCTGCATGGAAAAGCTGACACCGTCCAGGATGGTGACAGGCCCGGCGGCGCTGACATAGGTTTTGTGAACTTTTTCAACCTCTAACAGCATCTTACCTCGGGTGTTTGATCTTCGTTTCTCGCCGCATAACGCAACATAGCGCGAAAGGGAAATCTGACAGGGTCGAAATTGCCGCGGCGCGGAGGGAGATTGTTCGCAGGCTGCCTAAAATTTACCATTTGATAAAAAATGAACTTGTGGCAAGCTGTGAGCAACAAGACACTGAGGACATGACCTATGCCCAACACTCAGATGACGCCCGGAATTGTTCCGGGCAGACTTCCGGCAGACGAATTGCGCGAAAACTTTGCAGACCTGCATCCGCCCTATGCGGGCCATGAAGCGGCGGTGGCCGCGGACCGGTGTTATTTCTGCCATGATGCGCCTTGTATGACGGCCTGTCCGACCGAGATCGACATCCCGTTGTTTATTCGCCAGATCCAAACCGGCACGCCCGATGCTGCGGCCAAAACGATCCTGAGCCAGAACATTCTGGGCGGAATGTGCGCGCGGGTTTGCCCCACCGAGACGCTGTGTGAAGAGGTCTGCGTGCGTGAGGTCGCTGAAGGCAAACCCGTGGAAATAGGTCGTTTGCAGCGCTATGCCACGGATCATTTGATGGCATCAGACGCGCATCCCTTCACGCGCGCGGAGCCCACTGGCAAGTCGGTCGCGGTTGTCGGGGCGGGGCCTGCGGGGCTCAGCTGTGCGCACCGCTTGGCTATGCATGGCCATGACGTGACGCTTTATGATGCGAAGGACAAACCCGGGGGGTTGAACGAGTTCGGCATCGCCGCGTATAAATCCACCCACAACTTTGCCGCCCGCGAAGTCGATTGGCTTTTGCAGATTGGTGGCATTTCGACAGAGTTCGGCAAGGCGCTGGGGAGCGATCTTGACCTTGCCACTCTGTCGAAGCAATTCGACGCGGTTTTTCTGAGTATCGGTTTGGGCGGCGTGAACTCCCTGCGCGCCGCAGGCGAGGAGCGAGACGGCGTGGCCGACGCCGTCTCCTTCATCGCCAATTTACGTCAGGCCGAGGATTTGTCGACGTTGGAGGTGGGCCGGAATGTGGTCGTCATCGGTGGCGGCATGACGGCGGTGGACGCGGCTGTGCAATCCAAACTTCTGGGCGCCGAAAACGTCACGATTGCCTATAGACGAGGGCGCGACCAGATGGGGGCAAGCCGGTTTGAACAAGATTTGGCTGCGTCTCATGGCGTGCGTATTGTTACCCAAGCCCAGCCCGTGGCCGTGCATGGTAATGGGGCCGCGACAGAGGTGGAGTTTGAATATACGACGTCTGAGAACGGCTCATTGTCCGGCACCGGCGAGACGTTCCGCCTGGCCGCGGATCAGGTTTACAAAGCCATAGGTCAGACTTTGGAAGACACGCCGGAGGGTTTGGCGCTCGAGGGTGGCAAGATCAAGGTCTCGGACACGGGTGCGACGTCACTGGACGGCGTCTGGGCCGGGGGCGATTGTGCCACGGGCGGCGATGATCTGACCGTGACCGCCGTTGCCGAGGGCCGCAACGCGGCGGAAGACATACACGCAAAGCTGATGGGTTAAGAATGGCGATCAAGCGGATCAACTTCCAGTCCATTCCGGTCGAAGATCAGAACCGCGCCATCGCGTTCTATAAAGATCGGCTTGGATTTGAGGTGCAGGTTGATGCCCCCTATATGGACGGATGGCGGTGGATATTCATGACGCTGCCCGGGGCCGAAACCCGGCTGCATTTTGCGAAGATCAGCGAAGTGAACTTTACCGACACACCTGCACTATGTCTGGTGTCAGATGACGTTGATGCGGAGGCCGCGCGCTTCAAAGAGAGCGGTGTCGAAATCAGCAATGGGCCAGATGATGCCCCTTGGGCACCCGGGACCCGGTGGCTGATGATCCGAGACAGTGAAAACAATTTGATATTGCTGGAATCCTTCAAGGAGGCCTCTCATGGCTGATCTAACAAGCACATTTATTGGCATCAAAAGCCCAAACCCGTTCTGGCTCGCCTCTGCGCCGCCCACCGACAAGGAATACAACGTCCGCCGTGCGTTCGAGGCCGGTTGGGGCGGTGTCGTGTGGAAAACGCTGGGCTCGGAAGGGCCGCCTGTGGTCAATGTGAACGGGCCGCGCTATGGCGCGATTTACGGGGCTGACAGGCGCTTGCTGGGGCTCAACAATATTGAGTTGATTACCGACCGTCCCCTGCAAACCAACCTGCGCGAGATCAAGGCGGTCAAGCGCGACTACCCCGAACGCGCGATGATCGTGTCGCTGATGGTGCCGTGTGAGGAAGACGCGTGGAAGGCGATCCTTCCCGTCGTTGAGGAGACCGGTGCAGACGGGGTCGAGCTGAATTTCGGCTGCCCGCATGGCATGTCGGAGCGTGGTATGGGCGCGGCCGTGGGGCAGGTGCCTGAATACATCGAAATGGTGACGCGGTGGTGCAAGCAAACCACGCGGATGCCGGTGATCGTCAAGCTGACGCCAAACATCACGGATGTGCGCAAACCAGCCGAAGCGGCCAAGCGGGGTGGGGCGGATGCGGTGTCACTGATCAACACGATCAACTCGATCACGTCTGTGAACCTCGACACGATGAGCCCGGAGCCCTCTATTGACGGAAAGGGTTCTCATGGAGGGTATTGCGGTCCCGCAGTGAAGCCTATCGCGATGTCGATGGTGTCAGAAATTGCGCGCCATCCGGAGACCCACGGGCTTCCCATTTCTGGCATAGGCGGGGTGACGACATGGCGCGACGCAGCGGAGTTCATTTCGCTGGGGGCGGGCAATGTACAGGTCTGCACGGCTGTGATGACCTATGGCTTCAAGATCGTGTCGGAGATGATTTCGGGCCTGTCTGACTGGATGGATAAAAAGGGCTACGCTTCCGTCGAGGAGGTCGTCGGACGTGCCATTCCGAACGTCACGGATTGGCAGTATCTTAATTTGAATTACGTCGCCAAGGCGAAGATCTCGCAAGCCGATTGCATCAAATGTGGACGCTGTTATGCGGCCTGCGAAGACACCTCCCACCAGGCGATTTCCATGTCGGAGGACCGGGTGTTTGAGGTGATCGACGGCGAATGTGTGGCGTGCAATCTGTGCGTGAATGTCTGTCCTGTTGAGGGCTGCATCACGATGGAGCCAATGGCAGCCGGCACCGTTGACCCACGCACCGGCGAAACGGTCGATCCCGATTATGCCAACTGGACGACGCATCCCAACAACCCCGGCGCAGTTGCTGCCGAATGAGGTGGATCGGTGCGCTTTGCCTGTGCCTCGCAGCGCCGGTGCATGCGGCGGTTGACGGGTGTTTGCTGGGGACTTGGGTCCTGCCCAATCCTGACATCACGCAGGTGTTGAAAAACCGCGTCGGGTCGGTTGATCTGAAAAAGGCAAACCTGTTTGCCGTCGCAACTGTTGGTCCTGACGGCGCGCTGACCGGAACGATCAGCGATGGCGAGGGCGTGTTTGTGCAAAGCGGCGCGACGTTTGAAGCGTTCGTGTCGGGGCGGTTTGATCTGGTTATCTCCACGCAGAACGGGCAGCTACACTCGGAAATTATCAACGCGAAAACCAAAGGGCGGATTGAGCTTTCGGTGCCAAACGCACAAAACCCGGTGCTGCAGGAAATTAACGCTGGGATGGAGGCGATCACCGAGCGCGTGCATGTTCACAAATACACCTGCACCCGCGACCGGGTTGAATTGGAAAACCTGTCGGGGTCGTCTTCTCCGTTTGATGTTTGGGTTCGGCAAAAACGCTAGCGGTGTCTGGGCCGGTGCCCGGCAAAGTCAAAACCATGATCTCTTTGCGAAGAATTAACCCTATAGGGGTCTAGTCGCCGGTGCAGCGCCGCCAAGACGCGTTGCTGATCAGGTGAAGGCCATGCAGTACGCACTCAACGAACATGAAACGACCCCGACCTATTCTGAGCCCGAGCTTGCGTCGGATATGCACAGTCAGCATCAATTGCGTGTCCTGATCGACAATCTGGCGACTACGCGGGGCCTGACCATCCAGATGTCATTGCGCGCAATGGCCTATGTCGCGTCGGAACAAAGCGACGCGCGTGGTGATATTCAGATGGAATTTGAAGCGATGGCGTTTCAATTTGATCAGAACCTTGAGCTGTTATTCGGCACTGATGCGGTTGAAGACTGGGATAAAGACCGTGTGGCTTGGCTGCGCGGAATTGTTGCCCAGACCCCCGACAGAGAGGCGAAATTGCGCAACGTGCAGCGCTCCATTGCCAACATGAACACGCGCATTCAGGGGGCCGCAGTCATTGAATTTGACGAGGTCCGTCAGTTCTACGCTGAAAACTGGCCGGTTGTACGCGATGAAATGACAGCGCTGATATGGGACCTTTGGGCGGATATGGACAAGCAGCGTGATGATGCCGTTCTGGGGATCGAAAAACTGTCAGAAACGCTCAGTACCACGCTTGATGATATCAAGCGGATTTCGATGACTGTGCGCATGATCTCTTTGAATGCGGCGGTTCTCGCGTCGCGGGCCGGTGAAAAAGGCGCAGGTTTCAGCGTTATTGCAACAGAAGTCCGTAGTCTGGCAGAGAAGATCCAATCCTCTGCCAACCGCGCCAATAGTGTCCTGAAGGACATGAATGTTCATCGCTAAGACGATGCGGCGCTATTGTTTCAGAAGTCGTGTAAAGAGCGTCTCCAGGTAAATTCCAGCGTCTTCAAATGGGTCTTGCCCATCAAGAACGGCGCGCACCTGAACATCGAAATCGGCGTAATGCTGCGTCAATGACCAGATCGAAAAGATCAGATGATGCGGGTTTACCTTGGCCAGCTTGCCAGTATCGCACCAGTTTTGGATGATCGCGGCCTTTTCATCGACAAGGTCCTTCAACTCCCCCTCCAGGCCGCCGATGATCCGAGGTGCCCCTTGCACGATCTCATTGGCAAAAAGCCTGCTTTCGCGGGGAAACTGCCGGCTCATTTCCAGTTTGCGGCGCACATAGCCCAGAATTTCCTGCAACGGATCACCTTCGGGGCGCAATTCGCGCAGCGGGTCGAGCCATGTCGTCATCAAACCTGACAGCAGGTCGATGTGAATGGCCTCCTTGGACGCGAAATAATAGAGCAGGTTGGGCTTGGACAGCCCCGCCTCCGTCGCGATCTGATCCAGTGTGGCACCGCGAAAACCATAGGTCGAAAACACGTCCAGTGCCGCGGCCCGGATTAGATCAGTGTTCTTTTTCTGGATGCGTGTCTGCGGTTTGACTTGCTTGGTCTGCGTGTTCATTTTTCGGCGTCCGATGATTGCTTAAAAAGTGGACTTTTGACGTGTAATTGTGCGCCGTTAAGGTTGTATTCCTTGACTGGGTTTTCGGCTCTGTTAGCCTAGCTTTGACCAGCCGGTCAAAAAACATCAGAGCGGAGATGGGGGTCTCATGTCAAACCAAAAAAATACGACAACCAAGAGCGATCCCGGTTCTGCACCAAAATCATCCCCGGGTGAAAATCTGAAAATTGACGGTGCGCGGTTGTGGGACAGTCTGATGGAGATGGCCAAGATCGGCCCCGGTATTGCAGGCGGCAATAACCGCCAGACCCTGACTGACGAAGACGCCGAGGGCCGCGCGCTTTTTCAAAACTGGTGTGAGGCGGCCGGAGGCACGATGGGTCTTGATCAGATGGGCAACATGTTCGCCCGGCGCGAGGGCACGGACCCGGACGCGCTGCCGGTCTATGTGGGCTCCCATCTCGACACGCAGCCCACGGGCGGGAAGTATGATGGCGTTTTGGGCGTGCTTGGCGGGTTGGAGATCATTCGCAGCCTCAATGATCTGGGCATCAAGACAAAGCACCCGATCGTGGTGACAAACTTTACCAATGAGGAAGGCACGCGTTATGCGCCTGCGATGCTGTCCTCTGGGGTTTTCGCCGGTATCCACACGCAGGATTGGGCTTACGGGCGCGAAGATGCGGACGGCAAAGCCTTCGGCGATGAGCTGAAACGTATCGGCTGGCGCGGCGAGGAAGAGGTCGGCGCGCGCAAGATGCACGCGTTTTTCGAGCTGCATATCGAACAAGGCCCGATTTTGGAGGCTGAAAACTGCGATATTGGCGTTGTGACCCATGGCCAGGGGCTCAGCTGGACGCAAGTGACGATCACAGGCAAGGACAGCCACACGGGCTCCACGCCGATGCCGATGCGCAAGGATGCCGGGCTTGGCATGGCGCGGGTTCTGGAACTGGTTAATGAAATTGCGCTCAGCCATGCGCCCCATGCGGTTGGGGCCGCGGGGCATATCGATGTCTTTCCGAACTCGCGCAATGTAATTCCGGGCAAGACGGTGTTTACCATCGACTTCCGTTCCCCTGTTCTGGCCGTGATCGAGGATATGGAAAGCCGCCTGAAGTCAGGCGCGCAGAAGATTTGTGATGCGATGGGGCTTTGCGTTGAGTTCGAAAAAGTCGGCGGGTTCGACCCGGTCACCTTTGATGACGGATGTGTCGGCGCGGTGCGCGCCGCGGCGGAGCGGTTGGGACTGACCCATATGGACCTGATCTCGGGCGCGGGGCATGATGCGTGTTGGATCAACCGGGTCGCGCCCACAGCGATGGTGATGTGCCCCTGTGTCGATGGTCTAAGCCATAACGAGGCCGAAGAGATCAGCCCGGACTGGGCCGCAGCGGGTGCAAATGTCTTATTCCACGCGGTCGTCGAAACAGCGGAGATCGTGTCTTGAGTGCGGATGGAAAGATATCCTACGCGATCCCGATTGTCGGCGCTGCGCTGGGCGTTGGAGCCGCATTCATTGCGGTTTTCCCGATGTCGATAGAGTTCGCAGGCAATGGCAGTCTGTCTGATCTTGGACGGAATATCGCCGCAGCGATTGTCGTTTGTGCTGGCGCGGGTTTTGCCATTGGAATTTTGCTGGAACGTGTGCTGAACCGTCGCGGCGGATAGGCTGGGCGGGTAGGCGCAGGGGACGTAAGGAGACGGAAGATATGACCAAAGTCATCAAAGGCGGGACGATTGTCACAGCCGACCGGCAATACGACGCGGATGTGCTGATCGAGGGTGAAAAGATCATCGAGATCGGTGAGAACCTGAAAGGCGACGAGGTTATTGACGCCGAAGGGGCCTTTGTGATCCCCGGCGGCATTGATCCACATACCCATCTTGAGATGCCATTTATGGGCACGACCGCCGCCGAAACGTTCGAGTCCGGCACATTTGCGGCGGCCGCTGGTGGGACCACGATGCTTGTCGATTTCTGCCTGCCGGGTGAGGATGGAAGCCTGCTCAACGCAATCGATGCCTGGGATAAGAAGTCCAAGGATCAGATTTGCTGCGATATTTCATACCACATGGCGATCACCGGCTGGAATGAGAGCATTTTCAATGAGATGGAGGATGTTGTTAAGAAGCGTGGCATCAACACGTTCAAGCATTTCATGGCCTATAAAGGCGCGTTGATGGTTGAAGATGACGAGATGTACGCCTCCTTCAAGCGCTGCGCGGAGCTTGGTGCTTTGCCGCTCGTGCATGCCGAAAATGGCGACATCGTTCAGGAGCTACAGCAGAAATACATGGCCGAGGGTATAACCGGACCGGAGGGTCATGCCTATTCACGTCCACCCGAGGTAGAAGGCGAAGCCGCCAACCGTGCGATAATGATCGCAGACGCCGCAGGCACGCCGCTTTACATCGTGCATGTCTCTTGTGAGCAGGCCCATGAAGCGATCCGGCGCGCGCGCCAAAAAGGCATGCGGGTCTACGGCGAGCCGTTGATCCAGCATCTGACGCTGGATGAAAGCGAGTATTTCAACAAGGACTGGCAATATGCCGCGCGCCGGGTGATGAGCCCGCCGTTCCGCTCTAAAGATCATCAGGACGGGCTTTGGGCGGGGTTGGCTGCGGGGTCATTGCAGGTGGTGGCCACGGATCATGCAGCCTTCACAGATAAGCAAAAGCAGATGGGGCTCGGCAATTTTGCGATGATCCCCAATGGCACGGGTGGTCTGGAAGAACGCATGGCGATGCTTTGGACACGCGGCGTGGAGACGGGGCGTCTGACGCCGGAGGAATTTGTCGCCGTGACCTCCAGCAACATCGCCAAGATCCTCAACATCTATCCGCAAAAAGGCGCGCTGGTGCCGGGTGCGGATGCAGATGTTGTGGTGTGGGATCCAAAACTGAGCCGGACAGTGACTGTCGCCTCTCAGAAATCTATCATTGATTACAACGTGTTCGAAGGGATGGAGCTGACCGCGCAGGCCCGCTACACCTTGTCGCGTGGTGACATTGTGTGGGCCTATGGTCAGAACAGTCAGCCGCAGCCGGGACGCGGCAAGTTCGTGCGCAGATTGCCTTTTGCAAGTGCCAACACAGCGCTCAGCCGGTGGAAAGCCTTGACCACACCGCGCAAGATTGAGCGTGATCCAATGAATATTCCATCCGGTGTTTAAGAGATTGAACGCCGGATTTGGGGGCAAACGGAGGACAATATGAAAGTCGTTTTAATCGTTGCGGTGATCTTTTTGGCAGTCGCGGCTTGGGTCAATGTGAACCCGCTGGCCGACGGCATGTTCATATTCGCGGCCTTCGTTCTGGGCGGGCTTTGGTCAAAGCAGAAGGTGGATGATGCGTAGTTCGGGACGTGGTGCTGTATGGTAAATGATGCTGCCGCACCGGTGATTTCGGCGCGTAATCTGGACCTTGTTTTTGAAACGGCAGATGGTCCGGTTCATGCGCTGAAGGACATCACGCTGGACATTGAAAAGGGCGATTTCGTCAGTTTCATCGGACCATCCGGCTGTGGTAAAACCACGTTTTTGCGGGCAATTGCTGCGTTGGAGGCCCCGACCGGTGGGGAGATCACCGTTAACGGTCTCAGCCCTGATCAGGCCCGTCAAAACAGGGCTTATGGCTATGTTTTTCAGGCAGCGGGCTTGTATCCATGGCGCACGATTGCGGGCAATATCAAGTTGCCCTTGGAGATCATGGGCTATTCCAGTGCAGAGAAGCAAAAGCGTGTGGATCGCGTGCTGGAACTGGTGGAATTGTCTGATTTCGGCGGCAAATACCCGTGGCAATTGTCGGGCGGCATGCAGCAACGCGCCTCCATCGCGCGGGCGCTGGCTTTTGATGCCGATATTTTGCTGATGGATGAGCCGTTCGGTGCCTTGGACGAGATCGTGCGCGACAATCTCAACGAGCAGCTATTGAAACTTTGGGCGCGCACCGAAAAGACCATCGGGTTTGTCACCCATTCGATCCCTGAGGCCGTATATCTTTCCACCAAGATCGTCGTGATGAGCCCGCGTCCGGGTCGCATCCATGAGGTGATCGATAGCCCTCTGCCGCGTGCGCGTCCGTTGGACATCCGCGACACGCCGGAGTTTATCGAAGTGGCGCACAGGGTGCGCGAAGGGCTGCGCGCGGGGCATATCGATGTCTGAGATACCTTCGATCAAACTGGACACGCGCCGATGAAAAGCATTCTGCCCGTTCTGACAGTGATCGCCGCCATTTTGGGCGTTTGGTATCTGGCCTGCGTGCCGATGAATATCAAAGAGACGCTGACGGGGCTGGAGCGGGGCGGGACTGAGATCACGGGCGGAACAGCGTCTGAGCGACGCGATGCCTCCGGTGTGGCGCTGGCGGCGCAGAACAGCTTCGCAATTTCGCAGACATGGGCGCAGGAGCGTCCGCGCCTGCCAGCGCCACATCAGGTTTTGTCAGAGCTGTGGTCAACGACCGTGGACAAGAAGATCACCTCCAAACGCAGCCTCGTTTTTCACGGCTGGATCACACTGAGCGCCACGATGCTGGGCTTCGCCATTGGCGCATGCCTTGGAATTATCCTTGCCGTTTCAATTGTTTACAGTCGCGTCATGGATATGAGTGTGATGCCGTGGGCGATTGTCAGTCAGACGATCCCGATCATTGCGCTGGCCCCGATGATCATCGTGGTTCTCTATTCCATAGGGGTGCAGGGGATCATTCCAAAGGCGGTTATTTCGGCCTATCTTAGCTTTTTCCCGGTGGTTGTGGGCATGGTTAAGGGCCTGCGCAGCCCCGATCAGATGCAGCTGGATCTGCTGCGCACCTATAATGCCAACAAGTCGCAAGGGTTCTGGAAGTTACGGCTGCCGGCATCGATGCCTTACCTCTTTGCCTCGCTCAAAATCGCTGTGGCGGCATCGCTTGTCGGGGCCATCGTGGGGGAGTTGCCAACCGGGGCGGTGCGCGGGCTTGGCGCACGGATGCTGACGGGCAGCTATTACGGACAAACCGTGCAAATCTGGTCTGCGCTTTTTGCGGCGGCGATCCTGGCGGCGTGCCTTGTGGGGCTGATCGCGTTGATTGAACGGATAGTGGTCAAACGGATGGGGTTGGGATGAGTTTCGTTCTGTTCGCCATATTGCTTTGGGGGGCCGGTTGGGCGCTGAATGTGCGGCTGGCCAATGGGTCGAACGCGCAGGGCAGGGCGGTTTCCCTCGCAGTTCCGGTTATTTTTGGCATCACGATCCTTGCGATTTGGGAACTGGTCGTGCGCGGTCTGGAGGTGCCTTTGGTGATCTTGCCGCCGCCCAGTCAAATCGCGGCGACGTTCCTGCGCGAGACCTCAATCCTGTGGGCGGATTTTGTGCAGACCTTTATCAAAGGGGCTTTGTCGGGCTATGCGATTGGCTGCGCAGCCGCATTTGCGATGGCCATTCTGGTGGACAGGTTCGACTTCCTGCGCCGTGGGCTTTTGCCAGTGGGAGCCTTCATGGCGGCGCTGCCCATAGTTGGCACCGCTCCAATTCTGGTGATGTGGTTCGGGTTTGACTGGCAATCCAAGGCGGCGGTTGTCGTGGTGATGGTGTTCTTCCCGATGCTGGTCAACACCGTCGCGGGCTTGCGAGAAACCACGGCAATGCAAAACGATCTGATGCGGACATATGGCGCAAGTTATTGGCAAAGTTTCATGAAGCTTCGGTTGCCAGCGGCCATGCCCTTTCTCTTTAACGGCCTGAAAATTTCGACCACGCTGGCGCTGATTGGCGCTATTGTTGCTGAATTCTTCGGATCGCCCACTTTGGGGATGGGCTTTCGGATCTCTACCTCGGTCGGACAACTGGCGCTGGACATGGTCTGGGCCGAGATTGTGGTCGCGGCCCTCGCAGGCTCGGCCTTTTACGGCGCAATCACTCTGCTGGAACGTGCGGTAACGTTTTGGCATCCATCTCAACGTAAACAAACCTAACCCAACTCGGAGGACGACAAATGAAAAAGCTACTTACAAGTGCAGCTCTTGCGCTGGCGCTGGCTGCGGGCCCCGCGATGGCCGATGGCCACGCCAATACGGTGAAACTGCAATTGCAATGGGTCACGCAGGCCCAATTTGCGGGCTATTACGTGGCCCTGGACAAAGGCTTCTATGATGAAGAGGGGTTGGAAGTGACGATCCTGCCCGGTGGCCCGGATATCGCACCGCCGCAAGTTCTGGCCGGTGGCGGCGCGGATGTCATGTTGAACTGGATGCCGTCCGCCTTGGCCGCGCGTGAAAAAGGTTTGCCGGTGGTCAATATCGCGCAGCCTTTCAAAACTTCCGGTCTCATGCTCACGTGCTGGAAAGACACCGGGATTCTCAGCCCCGCGGATTTCAAAGGCAAGACCATTGGCGTTTGGTTCTTCGGCAACGAATACCCGTTCCTCAGCTGGATGAGCCAGGAAGGCATCTCAACCGATGGTGGTGAGGACGGTGTCACGGTGCTCAAGCAAGGCTTCAACGTTGATCCGCTGTTGCAGCGTCAGGCCGATTGTATCTCCACGATGACCTATAATGAATATGGTCAGGTGCTGGATGCGGGCGTGTCCGAGGACGAGCTGGTCACCTTCAAATATGAAGACCAAGGCGTCGCAACGCTGGAAGACGGCATCTATGCGCTGGAAGAAAACCTGGAAGATCCGGTATTCAAGGACAAGATGGTGCGTTTCGTGCGGGCCTCCATGAAGGGCTGGAAATACGCGGAAGCCAACCCGGATGAAGCGGCTGGCATCGTTCTTGATAACGACGAGACAGGTGCCCAGACGGAAGCGCATCAGGTGCGGATGATGGGGGAAATTGCCAAACTGACGGCTGGTTCCAATGGCGCGCTTGATGTCGCTGATTTCGAGCGCACGGTCGCAACTTTGCTGGCCGGTGGGTCTGATCCGGTGATCACGAAAACACCGGAAGGGGCCTGGACCTCCGAGATTACAGACGAAGCGCTGAACTGATCTTTCTGGAAAATCATGTGGCACGCAGCGTTTCCGCGTTGCGTGCCATTTTCATATGAAAACGACAGATCTGACCGCCCGCTCAGGTTAAAATGTTGGAAAAATGCAATAAAAGCTTGCCCTGATTCGCGGCCCGTGCGATTCTTTGACCAATAATAAACCCATGAGGCAGGGTTAGGTCCGCAAAAGGACCACGTGCAGTTTTATAAATAAGTCCGTCCCGGACCGCGTGTAGTTGCGGCCGAGGTCGTGGCGCTCTGCCATCATGATATAGCACGAGGCGGGCTATGGTCACGGTGACAACGAATGCGTCGGCAGCGGCGATGGCGGCAGAGATTTTTGGCGATGGTGTAACCATCGTGGATGCAGACTACACAGGCTGGAGCCAGTCTTCAGGTATTTACTCAAACGGGGATAGCTTGTCGCCGGGCGTGGCACCGGGCGATACCGGTGTTATCCTGTCGACGGGGCGGGCCTCGCAGTTTCGAAACGCATCGGGCCAGTTCAACCAACGGCCCAATACATCGACCAACACGCCGGGCCAAAATAACGACCCGCAGTTCAATGCTGTGGCCGGAGGCTCCACCTTTGATGCAAGCTTTCTGGAAGTTGATTTCATCCCCGATGCCAGCACCTATTCGATCCAGTTCGTCTATGCCTCGGAGGAATTTCCCGAATTCGTAGGATCGAATTTCAACGATATTGTCGCGGTCTGGATCAACGGGGTGGCCGTGAACCTTGCTGTGGGGTCCGGCACGGCCAATATCGGCAATATCAACAGCACGGCGAACCAGAACCTCTATCAGGACAATACTGGCGACGCGTTCAATACGGAAATGGACGGCTTTACGGTCACGCTGACCCTGACATTGAATGTGATCCCGAACATGATCAATTCGATCAAGATCGGCGTCGCAGATGTCGGTGACAGCAATTACGACACCAGTTTGCTGATTGCAGGGGGGTCAATCCAAAGTGCGGTCCTGGCGTCCGATGATGCCTATACGGTGGTCACCAATGGCACACCTGAACTGGACGTACTGGCCAATGATACGTCCGAGTCCGGGGCGGCGTTGACGGTCACGCAGATTAATGGCGTTGATGTGTCGGTCGGTGACACGGTAACCTTGCCTTTGGGGCAAACGGTGACGTTGAACGCCGATGGCACGCTGAGCCTTGTGAACACGTCCAGCCCAGATGATTTCAACTTTACCTATACGATCACTGATGGCACCGGCGTGGAGGACGTCGCCTTCGTCCAGATCGACACGGTGCCATGTTTTGTCGCCGGAACAATGATCCAGACCCCAGATGGCGAAAAGAGCGTCGAGGCATTGAAGCCCGGCGATCTGGTCGTCACGCTTGATAATGGCGCGCTGCCGCTCAAATGGGTTGGGCGGCGCAGGGTGCCTGCAACCGAAGACTACGCGCCGATCCTGATTGCGCCGGGGACGTTTGGCAAACATGGGAAATTGCGGGTGTCACCAAACCACCGAATTCTGGTGCGCAATCACATGTCCGAACTGCTATTCGGATCCGGAGAGGTCCTGATCGCGGCCAAAGATCTGGTTACTGGCGGCCGCGTGCGCATCGATCGAAGCGCGCCGGAGGTCGAATATGTCCACATCCTTTTTGACGATCATCAGGTGGTCTTTTCCGAAGGCTTGGCCACAGAAAGCTTCCTGCCGGGGCCGCAGGTGCTCAACAGTTTTGAGCATGAGGTGATGGAAGAAATTTGTGCCATCTTCCCCGAGATTGACCCCGAAACAGGCGAAGGTTACGGCAAATCCGCGCGTCACAGCCTGAAATCCTACGAGGCCCGCGTGCTGGTGAAAGCAGGCCTCGCAGCGTAGGTCGCAGGCTTAGCCCATTTGTGACGGGCCGGCAGGATCATCGGTTGCAATGATATGGTAGAGGCTGGCTTCCCCTGACATTGCGGGCACGGCGCTGTGGCGCAGACCCGCAGGCACCATGGCGGTGTCGCCTGGGTTGAGGCTGGTCTCGCCGCCCTCCCAGACCAAGCGCCAATGGCCGCGCATCGGCATCAGGACGGAGGCCTTGTCATGACTGTGCATCTCTTCGCTGGCAGAACTTCTGGTCACAAGATCGACTTCAAATCCGGGCCTGTCACGGATGATCCCGGTTTCGCCGATTACTTTGGTTGGCGTGTCCTTGGCCAGGGCCACCATGTCCCAATAGCGCCGCACGCCCATGCCCACGACCTGCATAGGGCTGAGTTCAGGGAAGGCTTTCAACGCCTCGTCGCTCAGCACAGGCATTGGTTTGACGTCGTCTGGCAGGGATTGGCCTTGCTTGGTGTCGTAAAGCTTGCCGTTTTCGCCCAGAACCAATCCGTGGTCAGTAGCGTCTTCAATCACTTGCGGGGCCCATGTGACGCCGCCGCCAGCGTCATCGCCGCCAAGAACGGCCATGATCATCCCGTAATCCGTGCCGATATTCTCAAACCCGCGAAAAATGCCCGTCGGAATATTGATGATATCGCCTTCGTCCAGCACGACCTCACCGGCGTCGCCGTACCGGCCCCAGAAAAACCGCCAGCGGCCTTTCAGCACAAAGAAAACCTCGGCGGTGGTGTGGGAATGCAGCGAGTTCCGGCATTTCGGCGGTTGGCCCGCCGCGCCGATATTGAACCCGATAGGCTCTGCTATATGAACGTGCTGGTCGGGGCTTTCGGACACGCCGCCGCCAATGATTGTGAAGTTCTCCTTCTGGTCAGAGCCGGGCGTATGCGCGTCGATAAAGGCGGTTTTGCACGGATGCAGGTCGCCGTAACGCACAATGTTCTTGTCCATTTCAGCCGGGGTCATATCTGTTCCTTCCAGGTCGGGTCCACGGCCGTCAGCCGGGTTTCAAGCGTTTCAGTTAACTGGTCCATGGCACCCCTCATACCGCACCGCTATGGATCAGGATCTGTTTCCAGATCGAGACCTCATCAACCAGCGTGTATTCATGGCGCAGCCCCCAAGGGCCGAACTCCGCATGGGTCATGCCCATGATATAGACTTCCGCCCCGGTTGGCGCGCCATATGCGCCGTAGCCATCATGCTTGCCGGCCAGCGACCAGCGCACAGCCGCGCGCGGGCTCATCAACGGGTCTTCGCGTCCGATCACGTGATCGATTTGGAACGTGGCTGAGGGGAAAGACGACCGAAACGGCAACCACAGCTGATCAGCCCCCGCCCAACTGATGTCAGAGCGACAGCCTGCGTGGTGGACATGGCAAGCCCGATCATATTCCGCCGGGATCACAGCAAAATCCTTGTCCATGATCCGTGTCAGAATATCGGCAAGCTTTGCGCCCCATTCATTGTCATTGCCCCGAGAATTATAGCCGCCGTCAACGTCATCTGCCGCAGTAAACGGTTTGACGCACGCCTCCGGCCCGCCTTCGCGCGCAATCAGATCACGGGTGAATTCCTGTGGGTCCATGCCCAATTGCCGCACGATGCCGCCTGTGTCGCGGATCAGCCATTCGTCATAGATGGTGTTATCTTTGGCAGCACAATCCGCGATGGCGCGGATCTGGAATGACTTGCCCGTAGGAGGTCCGAAAAAGCCGTGGCCCTTATGGGTCCCCGTCGTCAGCAAGCGGTGCGAGGAAAGAAACCCGACCTCGGCATCGCCCGACCAGATCACGTCTTCGCCCATCAACTGGCGGTCCGGAAACTCCGCCAAAGTGGCCATGGTGCCGTCGATTACGGCCTGGTTGCCGGTCACCAACCCGGAAGGGAACCGCATCGGGAGGTTCGGGGCGTAATAGTCATGCAATGTTGCAAGCCCACGATCTTCCCAGATTTCCTTGGTGATCTTCAGGATATAATCCGGCAGATCCGCAAACTGGTTCGAAAACCCTTTCATTCTAGCACCGTTCTTTTGGCATCTTAGATCCATCCTTTTGGAATTCTGGCTGACTTGCGTACTATCAGCGGGCCATCAATCTCTGTTTGTATAGGATTGGGACTTGTCCCTGCGATTTGCGACAAAAGCTGCTCGACCACGGCCTCCACCATTCTGTTTGCCGGTTGGCGCATTGTGGTCAACTGGAAGCTTGGCCAGGACGCCATGCCGACATCATCATAGCCCACAACGGAGACATCGCCCGGAATGCTCAAGCCTAACTCCCGCTCGATGACTTCCATCGTTGCGAAGGCCATGTGATCATTACCCACAAAAATCGCATCTGGCGTCTCGCTTTCTGAAAACAAACTGCGGGTTGCGGCGGCGGCGGCATCTCGGGAAAATAACCCGTCAACAACGGCAAAAGGTGCCATGCCCGCCTTCGCGAGCCCTGCAAGGAACCCCGCCTGCCGGTCGCGCCCGGTCGAAGCCTTTTGCCAGCCAGAAATATGGGCGATGCGTTTATGCCCCCCGGCCACCAGAAATTCCGCCACCTTCTGCCCTCCGGCAAAATTGGTCGAGGTCACGCTGGACAAGCTGTTGTCGCTATGGCCGCGGTTGAACAAGATCAGCGGCACGCCCTCTTGTTTCAAACGCTCCGTCAAAACAGACGACATCGACACTGAGGCCAGAATGATCCCGTCCACCTGATGATCCAGCAGATCGTTCACGACAGCGTCGACATCGGCGGCATGGTTTGCGGCCATGAAAACCATAATGTTATAGCCGCGCTCCTTCAACGTCCGGCTCAGTTTCTCCAAGGCTTCGGTGTAGAACGGGTTATCCAGATAGGCCACGATCAGGCCGATTGTCATCGACTGGCCGGTGATCAGGGAGCGCGCCAATGTGTTCGGCCTGTAGCCCAATTCACGCGCCGCGGCGCGAACCCGTATTTCAAGGTCTTCTGACACTTTCATACCAGGCGTGAAAACCCGGCTGACGGTCGGCTGGCTGACGCCTGCATGGCGCGCTACGTCTTGAGAGGTCGCTTTGGTCGCTGGCATGACCGTCACTCGATTCTTCTTGGCAAAATACCTCCGCCGGAGGCGTTCTTCGGGGTTTGTTGCTATTCGGCTGCATCCTTATAGGGGGCCGGACCGCCATAGGGTACATTAATTCCGCCATAGCGTCGCACCCGCAGGTTGGCCTGCTCGGCATGACCCACAAATCCTTCCAGCAGGCACAAGCGGGAACAATAGGCCCCGATATCTGCGGCGGCCTCGTCGGTGATCACTTTCTGATAGCTGTGGGTCTTCAGGAATTTACCGACCCAAAGGCCACCCGTGTAGCGTCCCGCCTTTTTGGTCGGCAGGGTGTGGTTGGTTCCAATGACCTTGTCGCCATTGGCCACATTTGTCCGTGGGCCAAGAAACAGCGCGCCGTAGCAGGTCATGTGCTCAAGGAACCAATCGTCGCGATCTGTCATCACCTGAACATGCTCAGAGGCAATGTCATCAGCGACACTCAGCATCTCGTCATAGGTGTCACACAGGATTACTTCGCCGTAATCCTCCCAGGATTTGCGCGCGGTCTCGGCCGTTGGCAGGATCGTCAAGATCCGTTCTATTTCTGACAAGGTTTCTTCGGCCAGCTTGCGCGAATTGGTCAGCAAAACGGCGGGTGAGTTATAGCCGTGCTCGGCTTGACCAAGCAGATCCGTGGCGCAGATCTCCCCGTCGACGGTATCGTCGGCGATGACCATGGTCTCGGTCGGACCCGCAAAGAGATCGATGCCAACCCGGCCGAATAGCTGCCGCTTGGCCTCGGCCACAAAGGCGTTGCCCGGACCCACAAGCATATGCACAGGGTCAATCGTTTCGGTTCCCAAGGCCATGGCCCCGATGCCTTGAATGCCGCCAAGGACGTAAATTTCATGGGCACCGCCCAAATGCATCGCAGCGATCACGGCAGGGTTTGGCTTGCCTTGGAAGGGTGGGGTGCAGGCGATAATACGCGGCACACCTGCAACCGACGCCGTGGCCACCGACATATGCGCCGATGCCACCATCGGAAATTTGCCAGCAGGTACGTAGCAGCCAACGCTTTGTACGGGGATGTTCTTGTGTCCGAGGATCACGCCCGGCATCGGCTCCACCTCGATATCGAGCATGGATTCGCGTTGTGCCTGTGCAAACGCCCGAACCTGAGCCTGCGCGAATTTCAAATCTTCCATGTCGCGTGGGCTGACCTGCGCCATCAGATCGTCGATCTCGGCTTGGGACAATTTGAACGACGGCGGGCTATAATTGTCGAATTTTTCTGACAATTTCCGCACGGCTGTGTCGCCGTTTGCGTCAATATCCGCCAATGTTGTTTCGACGACGTGACGCACCTTTGCGTCATCCTCGGCGCGCTCCAGTTCGGGCTTGCCCGATTTCAGGTAGGTAATAGCCATGTGAATTCCTCTCTTGGGATATGTTTAGCAGTCTAGAATACGTATTCAAGTGCATTTTTATGTGCTTGCCGCGCTAGCAACTCTCGGCGCGGCACTATGTCCTGAATTTCATCCGCAAATGCCCGTGATATCGCGCGGCTCTGACTTGACCTTGGGGGCCCAACCCCGCCATGTAACAGTGTAATGTGGAGGCATACTCAATGATCCCGGAGCTTGGACAATTCGCTTTGGCACTGGCGCTTGTTACGGCCTGTGTTCAAAGTCTGTTGCCGATCATGGGCGCGGCGCGGGGGCAGACGCTTTGGATGCGCAGTGCGACGGCATCGTCTGTCTTGCAGTGCGTATTGTTGATCTTTGCTTTTGGCGCGCTGATGCGGTCTTACATTGTCAGCGATTTTACAGTTCTGAATGTGGTGCAGAACTCTCATTCCCTCAAACCGATGATCTACAAGGTTGCGGGGACCTGGGGCAATCACGAAGGATCGCTTCTGTTATGGAGCTTGATCCTCGCACTTTTTGGTGCCGCCGTGGCCGTGTTCGGCTCCAACATTCCGTTGACCTTGCGGGCGCGAACCTTGTCGGTACAGGCGTGGATTTCGGTGGGATTCCTCAGTTTCATGATCTTCACCTCGAACCCGTTTGAGCGGATTTTTCCAGCGCCTCTCAATGGCCAGGACCTTAACCCGCTGTTGCAGGACATTGGCCTCGCGATCCATCCACCGCTGCTTTACGTCGGCTATGTGGGCTTTTCCATCGTGTTCAGTTTCGCGGTTGCCGCGTTGATCGAAGGCCGGGTTGATCCGGCTTGGGCGCGTTGGGTGCGGCCGTGGACCCTGGCAGCCTGGGTGTCGCTGACAGGCGGCATCGCTTTGGGCAGTTGGTGGGCCTATTACGAGCTTGGCTGGGGCGGCTGGTGGTTCTGGGACCCGGTTGAAAACGTCTCCTTCATGCCGTGGCTTTTGGGAACGGCACTGTTGCATTCGGCCATCGTGACCGAGAAGCGCGACACGTTCAAAAGCTGGACGATCCTTTTGGCGATCCTGACGTTTTCACTGTCTTTGCTGGGCACGTTCATCGTCCGCTCGGGACTTCTAACCTCGGTCCACGCTTTCGCCGTCGATCCTGAGCGCGGCGTCTATATTCTTGGCCTTTTGGGCGTGTCCATCGGCGGGTCTCTGACCCTATTTGCCGCCCGCGCACCTGCGATGGAAGGCGGGGGCCTCTTCGCGCCGATCTCGCGTGAGGCGGGTCTGTTGATCAACAACCTGCTGCTGGCCACGGCCACAGCGACGGTGCTGTTCGGCACGCTTTACCCGCTGTTTCTGGAGGCGATTACCGGCGAGAAGATTTCCGTCGGGCCGCCGTTCTTCAACGCAAGCTTCATCCCGATCACGCTGGCTTTGGTGCTGGTGATGGCTGTCGGGCCGTTTCTTAGCTGGAAGCGCGCGGACCTCAAAGGCGTGTTGTCGCGGATGAAAGCGATCATGGTTCTAAGTGCCCTGGGCGCGCTGGTGGTTTGGTATCTGCAAACGGGCGGACCGGTTTTGGCCGTGCTTGCAATGGGCTTGGCGTTCTGGCTGCTTTGTGGCTCGGCACTGGAATGGGCGCGGCGCGTCAAGCTGTTCCAGACAGGTGCCATGGCGCGTATCCGCCGCCAGCCGCGCGCCTCCCACGGGATGAGCCTTGCACATATCGGCGTCGCGGTTCTGGTGATGGGCGCGACTGGGGCCTCCGCCTGGAAGGAAGAAGAAGTGGTCTTCGCGGAGCCCGGCACTGAAGTGTCCATCGCGGGCTTTGATCTGACCTTTGAAGGCGTCGAGAATGTTCGCGGCCCGAATTACATCGCGCAAGTGGGCAGCCTGCGTGTGATGCGTGACGGCGCACTGGTAACGGTCCTTTATCCGGAGCGGCGCAACTACCCGGTCGCTGGCACATCAACCACAGAAAGTGCGATCCGGCAGACCTTGGCGGGTGATCTCTACGTCTCCATCGCGGAGCCTGCGGCGGTAAATGCGGCGGGCAAATGGACCTTGCGCGTGATTTATGAGCCGCTGATCAATTTCCTTTGGATCGGCTCTGTGATGCTGGTTCTGGGCGGGCTTTTGTCGCTGTCGGACCGCCGTTTGCGCATCGGTGCCCCGCGCAAGGCCCGCGCCCCGAAACTTGCAACCCCGGCGGAGTAAGTCATGAAACGAGCCTTGGCATTCCTGCCTGTCATCATCGTCGCCATCATCGGTGCGTTTGCCTATTGGGGCCTGCAAGGGGGCCGCAACCCGGCGGAAATACCTTCGGCACTGATCTCTCAACCCGTGCCGGAATTTGCCTTGGAGGGCATCGAGGGCGTGGCCTCACCGGGATTGGCCACCTCTGATCTGAAAACGGGTGCGCTGACGCTGGTCAATGTCTTCGCCAGCTGGTGCGTACCATGCCGGGCTGAACACGCGGTTCTGACCCGGATGACGGCACAACAGAACCTGCGGCTGGTGGGCATTAACTATAAAGACCGCGCCGACGCAGCGCGCGATTGGCTGGAAGAGCTGGGCAATCCGTATGTGGCAATCGGCCATGACTTTACCGGGCGCGCCGGCATCGAATGGGGTGTCACGGGCGTTCCGGAAACCTTCATCATCGACGGCGACGGCACGATTGTGCACCGGTTTGTTGGGCCAGTTGTGGGCGACGGCGAGCGGCGTTTTCAAGAAGCACTGGGTGCGGCCAAAGCCGCGGCGGAGCCTGGCTCATGAAATGGCTACTGATTGCCTTGGCGCTGTTGGCGAGCCCTGCGATGGCCGTTGAGCCTGACGAGATTCTCGCGGACCCCGTGCTTGAAGAGCGCGCGCGCGACATCTCCGCCAATGTGCGTTGTGTGGTCTGCCAGAACGAACCCATCGACAGCTCCAACGCGGGCGTTGCGCGCGATCTGCGTCTGCTGGTGCGCGAGCGGCTTGTCGCAGGTGATACCAACGATGAGGTCTACGATTTTCTGGTGGCCAGATACGGCGATTACGTGCTGTTCAAGCCCCCCTTCAAGCCCTCCACCTATGCGCTCTGGCTGGCTCCAATCTTCATTTTCGGTGTGGGTGGGTTGGCGGTTTTCACGATGCTTTACCGGACCCGCAAATCGGCGCAACCCGCCTTGGCCGAGCTGACCGAGGACGAGCAGAAGGCGCTTGAGGCGATCCGCGCGGCGCAATCGAAAGACCCGTCATGATGTTCTGGATCTCGGTTTTGGTGCTTGCAGGAATTGCGGCGTTCACGATGCTTTTGCCTGCCTTGCGGCGCGGCGATGATGCGCAGGATCGCAGCGATTACGCGATGGCAATTTTTGAGGACCAACTGGGTGAGGTAGACCGCGACGAAAAACGCGGCCTGATTTCCGGCCCCGAAGCGCAAGCCGCCCGGACAGAAATCAAGCGCCGGATGATTACGGCTGGCAAGTCCA